>DAOWIX010000109.1 GCA_030640695.1 Deltaproteobacteria bacterium
AACTGCTTGCCGTTCGGGCCTTGATTCATGGTCTTCACCCACCAGTACCAAAAAAATAAAAAACGGGACGTAGCGCAGCCTGGTAGCGTACCTGAATGGGGTTCAGGTGGTCGGAGGTTCAAATCCTCTCGTCCCGACCAATATAAAAAAGCACCTATGACGGTTCAGTCGTAGGTGCTTTTTCTTTGCAGTAACATTTGCAGGTATTGTGAATCCCAGTGTTCTGGCTTGAAAATAAATTTTACCTTAATGGCAGGTTTTGGTAAATTCCTTGACATAAGGGGTTCTCTTTGCTATGTTTTGTACCAAATGGTTGGTTTCGAAGGAGGGGAGATGGAGTTAGCAACAAAAGGTGAAATTACACGAGCTCGTGTAATTAGGGAGACCACAACCCTTATTCATGAAAAAGGGTTTAAGGGTACAAGTATTAGCGATATTATAAAAGTTACCGGGGTAAAGAAGGGAAATCTCTATTTTCATTTCCCGAGTAAGGAGGCCATAGGCGTTGCCATCCTTGATGAGATAAAGGTTGAATCAGTTACTTTTCTTGAGAGTGCCCTCCAGGGGCGGACTCCCATGGCAAAGATTGCAAACTATCTTGATGAGGTTTTTGCTAAACATAAAAATAAGAATTTTGTCGGCGGTTGTCTGATCGGCAATACAGCGATTGAAATGGGCGATAACAATCCTTTTTTTGCCGGTAAAATCACAGAAATATTTGCCCACTGGAAGAGCTCTATTGCCCTTGTTTTGTCCCAGGCAAAGGCTACAGGTGAGCTCGAAAACGAGATGGAAGCAGATATTCTAGCCAATCATGTGGTTGCGGTTATTGAAGGTGGCATTATGATGGCAAAGGTCAGTAAGGACGAAAACGACCTGAAAAACTGCCTTGATTCTCTGCGTCTGATTATGGGACTCAAAAACTGAAAATAATTATAAAAATTTGTAACTATTCAGCCAACCCGCAAATTCAGGGTACACAATCCCGATTTCCCTCGGAGAATTAGGTTGTGTACCCAGAATTTGCTAAAAAGATAAATATTTGACACTCTTTAATCACGCTGAATTTTTATAAAGTAGACAGGAGAAAACCGATGGCACGTCTTGAAAAATATTCAGAAGAAGAAAGAAACCACCTGTTGTCACTTTCTTGCCAAGGCTTTACGACGGCCCCTTTTGTCTCCGGGCCACCGCTTTCGCAAAGAAAAGTTGCCCTGATATCAACTGCCGGTCTTCACCTGCGTAACGATCGCCCCTTTGGGCTTGGGGCTGCCGATTACAGGCTTATCCCGAAGGGGGCCGCATCAGCCGATCTTGTCATGAGTCATATCTCGACAAACTTTGATCGTACCGGTTTTCAGATGGATCATAATCTTGTTTTTCCGCTGGAGCGTCTTTGTGAGCTGGAGGAGCAAGGTTTTATCGGTAGCGTTGCCGATTACCACTACTCTTTTATGGGAGCGACTGATCCTGAGCAGATGCAGGATACGGCAAAAAATGTTGCAGAAATTATGAAAAAGGAGGGCGTTAATGCCGTGCTTCTGGTTCCTGTCTGACCTCACTGTACGCGCGCAGTTGGCGGGCTTGCACACTATATTGAAGAAGCAGGAATTCCAACCACCCAAATTAGTCTTATCCGGGAACATACTGAAACAATAAAGCCGCCCCGCGCACTATGGGTACCCTTTGACCTGGGTCGCCCCTTTGGCTCGCCAAATAACCCTGAGTTTCAGATTTCGGTACTAAAAATGGCTCTCAAACTTCTTGAATCAAGCAGGGGGCCCCTGCTTGAAGACTTTCCCGAAGATGCCCCGGACATGACTGATCAGCCGCAAGCGGTACTACAGATCGCCTGTCCGGTTAGTTTCGGCCCCAAAAAAGAGAACCTCTCCGCAAAAGAGCTGTTGCTAGAGCTGTTTTCAGAGGAATTTTTCCAGATGAATACCTGGCATGAGCAAGCGTTGTCGAAGAATAAAAAGACAACCACAGGTATTTCAGGGCTCACTCCTGAGGCTGCGGTTGAGTTTCTTTCTGCCTTCGTAAGAGTCGAAATAGTTGATAATAATATCGGTAATATATCAGTTGCTGATGGACTTCGCATGGCAGCTGAGGATATTAAGGCATTTTATTTTGATGCGGTTTCAGCTCAACCAGGACAGCCGACAGATAGCAAAAGTCTGGCGGAGTGGTTTTGGGGTCAGACCTCAGCCGCTCAGGTAATCAACGAAGTTAGAAAAATCAGCCTTAAGGGCGACTCAAAAGAGATGCAACTTCTGGGTAAACTCCTTTTGGTTCCCCGAAATCAGATGCACAGGTTTAAAGATTAATCAACCCAGCGAATCGGGACTTTGCGGCGGCCGGCGGGGCGTGGGAAAGTGATGGCGGGATAGCCTAAGGCGATTACGGCGTAGATCTTTTCGGCGGCCGGAATTTTCAAGCTTTCTTTGATTTTCCGATCCCGCCGCAGGGCCTCGACGGCAAAGCCGATCAAACAGCTACCCAGACCCATAACTTGAGCCCCTAAAAGAATGTTTTGAGCGGCCAGTAAAGCGTCCTCCTGAGGGCAACTGCCACCCGGCTGGGCGCCGATCAGGATCGCCGCCTGGGCCCCATGGAAGAGGCGATCTTCCTTTTTTTCATACCACTGAGAGAGTCCCACTTTTATAGATTCATAATACTCCCGGTAATAGATTTCAAGTTCCGGTCGACCGCTAAGTTTTAAAAGTTTGCGTAACCATGCGGACTCCGCCCACCGATTCATTTTCCCAAAGTATGCCGCGACACTCTCTCCGAAAGCCAACATTTTGGGGCGTGAGTCGATAATCGTGAAAGTCCACTTCTGACTGTTGGTTCCGGAGGGAGCGGTGAGTCCTATTTTGACGAGGTCTTCAAGTATCCCGCAATCTACCGATCGTTTCTGATAAGCCCTGCAGGAGCGTCGGGCGCGCATCATGGCAACTAGTGCCGTGAGCTTGACCTCCGTCTGGTTTTCTGCTACTTTCCCAGTGAAACTTGCAAAGTCAAAAGGTTCCTTTGCTTCATTGAATTGAACCGTAATAGCCTCTTTGGGGCAGGCTGCAGCACAATGGTCGCAGGCAAAGGAGCAACTTCCGCTCAATTCGGCTTGCTCGGCAGCAATCGAAAAAGCCTGAGCCGGGCAGACTTTGACACAAATGCCGCAGCCGTTACAGCGATTTTTGTCGATATCAATGTTTGACGCTTGCATATTCAACCTCAGGGTGAAAATTTTTGCTCTTAAAGAGCGCGTAAAAGCAGTTGGCCTGGTAAAGGGTAAGAGTGAATTCTAAGGCATAGCTTATGCTATGATTTATATTTCACATAGGTGTTTGGGTGAAAATTACAGCTTCGTCGGTATATTTGAGTGTGATTGCGGCAAAACTCAACAGTTACTGGATGGTTTTTTGTTGTTTGGGTGGGCATTTCACCCAGCTGTTTCGAAAGAGATACAAAGTTTGTCGGGTAGTTTATTTGATTTCGTAAAAATTATATGGAAACGTTCCCATCATTTGTCATCAGATTGTGAAATATTACGACCATTGCGTGGTTATTATTCGCATTGTGAGGTAAGTAAAGTGTTGTCAGAGCTAGTTTTGCAATATCCTGTATACAGCTTGGACAATAGGTTAATACTGTCGGCAGGAACGGCTCTGTCAGATCAAGTACTTGAAGAACTTATATTACGCGCTGAAGACCATCCTGCATACTTTTTAATGCAGTACGGCACAGTAAAAAAAGATCTCTTACGTTTTCTTTCCGAATATCCATACCATACAATTTTTCACGATCTCCGGCAAAAAAATGAAATGTTACGGATGATGGAGAGGGTGCATTTGGTGTTGCCGGTTCTGCGTAGCCTCGACTATTTCAAGAGATACGATCACCATACCTATCGGCACATGCTGATGGTCTTTGCCTTATCTGAAATGTTGGCCAAAGAGTTGATTCCCGGATACCATGCCAAGGAGCCCGAGACGATCTCAAGCCCTACTCACGACATTGGAAAAACATGTGTGCCTTTATCGATTCTCATGAAGCGAACCCCTTTGACTAAATCCGAGTTCCATCAGCTGCAACATCATACCGTGGCAGGCTATGTTTTGACCAGCTATTATTTGAAAAACTCAGACCATGTTGCGGCCCGGGTGGCCCGTGACCATCATGAACGTAAGACCGGAACCGGTTACCCGCGTGGCGCTTGCGAGGTTGACCGTATTGCGGAAATCGTTATTGTTAGTGATGTTTATGATGCGCTCATATCGCCTCGACCCTATCGTCCAGTATCGTATGATAATCGGACGGCTTTGGAAGTTATTACGGAGATGGCGGAAAAGGGTGAAGTTGGTTGGGATATCGTGAAGACTCTTATTGCCCAGAATCGTATAGACAAACCTAAAATTGACGATTTCACGGTTTCAACGGAGAAGAGAGGGCTACATCCTGAAGGAAATGTACATGGGCTTACGGTTGATGATGTAAAAAAGAAACAACGCATTGTAGCCTGATTTTACCGGGTTATTAATTTCAAAGTGAAAGGAGTAAGGGCATGAGTCAAAAGGTAAGAGTGGGTATAATTGGGGGTGGAGAGACAGGTGTATCTTTGTTGATGAATTTTATGAAGTACAAATTCATTGAAATCGTCGGTCTCGCTGACATCGATGAGAATGCAGAGGGTATAAAAGTTGCGACTGATTTTGGAATTATGACCTGTCAAGATTTTAATGAGATTGTGGACTTGGGTAAAACGGTGGATATTCTGGTCGATACCGTAGGGAAAAAGGTAGTCAGGCATGCCATCAGAGACAAAATGATGGAGACCGGGAACCAACATACGATCGTTATGCCTGAACTGGTTGTTTTATTACTGGAGGCCATGATCAACGATCGTGATGAGATCAAAGGCGGTAAGCACGGTTTTCAGACCTACTAAATCACGGTCATCTGAGATTATAGCTGGGTAGCGTAGTTGAACGGGCACTTACATTGAGTTGTAAGTGCCCGTTTTGTATTTTATTGTTTTGTCGTGGTAGGTTGCTCAGGAAATCTTGATTTCCATATCCTGTAAAACGGTCTTCATCTCAAATGCCAGTTCGGCGAATGCACTTTCCAGATCTGCGAACTCCTCTGCTGCCACCTCAACTTTGTTCTCATTTCCCAACAACTCAAAACGGTAGGCATGTTCGTAGGCTTTGGGGGCTTGGAAATTCCCGACTGAACCTTTCAGGCTGTGGGCTGCCCGGTTGAGGGCGGGGGCATCATTTTCGGCAATCGCCTCTTTGATCTGATCGAGGTGGCCGGGCAATCCTTCGAGAAACAGGGAAGTGATCTCTTGAAAAAGCTCTTCATCATCAAGGGTCGCTTCCAGGGTTTTGCTGAGGTCGAAGGTTTTGGGGGAGATGGGTTCACGGGCTTCCGGTTTCAGATCCCTGTTTTCAGTCTGTTGATGTCGGGTTTTGTGGATAACCTCTTTGATAACTCTGAAGAGCTCTTCGGGGTTGATGGGTTTGGAGACATAGTCGTCCATACCTGCTGCCAGACATTTTTCGCGATCTCCTTTCATGGCATGAGCGGTCATGGCAACAATCGGGATAGCGGCAATCTGGCCCTCCTGGTTCTGTTTTTCATACAATAGTTTCCGGATGGTGCTGGTGGCTTCGAAGCCATCCATCTCCGGCATCTGAATATCCATGAGGATCAGATCGAAATCATCTTTCTGAAAAGTTTCGACGGCCTCTCTTCCGTTTGCCGCCAAGGTGACCTGATGTCCCCTGCTTTCCAGGATTTTGATAGCCAGGATCTGGTTTACCATATTGTCCTCGGCTAAGAGGATATTCAGTCTCTCCCGAGCATCATAGACCGTGTGTCGAGTGATTACCGTTGCCTCCTCCTCGGCCTGCAGGCCCATGGTCATCATGATGGCGTCGAGGAGATCCGACTGTTTTACGGGTTTGGCCAGGTAGCCGGAGATACCGTTCTCCCGGCAGCGGGCGGCGTCACCTCTCTGTCCCATCGACGAGAGCATGATGATCTTTACCTCCTTACCAAAAGGGGCACTCTTGATCATTTTGGCCACGTCAAATCCGTCCAGATCGGGCATCTGCATATCCAAGAGTACCAGGCGATATGGTTTTATGGAACTAAATGCTTTCCATGTCAGCTCCAGTGCTTCCTTACCATCGGCCGCAGTGGAGGGTACAAGTCCCCAGCCGGTGACCATCTCCTGGAGCAGGAGGCGATTGGTGTAGTTGTCGTCGACGATGAGAACCGGCAAGCCTGTAAGGTCGTGTCGATCAAGGCGCGGGGCTCTGATTTTTTGTGCGCAACTGAGGCCAAAATGGGCTGTAAAGTGGAAGGTGCTGCCGGGCCCTCCGGGGTGAATCTTTTTAGGCTCAGTTTCACTACTCTCCTGTAATCGTAATATATTAGGACTCTCGACGAAGATTTTACCGCCCATCATCGCAACCAGTTGTTGGGAGATCGATAGCCCCAGACCCGTGCCGCCGTATTTTCTGGTGGTGGAGCCATCGACCTGTTCGAAGCTTTTGAAAATCGAATCAAGCTTATTCTGTGGTATTCCGATACCGGTATCGGAGACCATGAAGCGCAAGTCAACAGAATCGCTGGTTTCGGATACCATCTCAACTCTGATCACGATCTCACCCTCTTCGGTGAATTTCAGGGCGTTTCCGGTCAGGTTGATGATAATCTGGCGGAGCCGGGCCGGGTCACCGATTAAAGCGGTGGGTACGTCCGGGCGGATGTGACAGGCGATCTCCAGCTCTTTTTCATGAGCCTTTAACGCCAGGGTGGCGGTAGCATTCTCCAGCGTGTTACGGAGGTTAAAGTCGATCGCCTCGAGCTTCACTTTGCCCGCTTCGATCTTGGAAAAATCGAGGATGTCATTGATCAGGCCGAGCAGCGAATCGGCAGACAATTTAGACATTTCCAGATATTTCCGCTGCTCTTGACTCAGGTTGGTGCCCAAAACCAGGTCAGTCATACCGATAATCCCGTTCATTGGGGTCCTGATCTCATGACTCATGTTGGCCAGGAATTCACTTTTGGCGGCATTGGCGATCTCGGCTTTTTGCGCCATCCGATTCGCCTCTTCAATGGCTTTATGGAGTTCTTGGTTGACTCGGTTTAAATCATCTTTGGCCTCTTTTTCCTGCGTTATATCCTGGCAAATCACAACGATCCCGTTTGCCTGGCTGCTGCTGTCAAGCAGCAGGGCGGCGCCCAGTCGGACAGCCAGTTTCCGGCCATCCTTGGTGAAACGTTGCGATTCAAACCCGGTCAGGCGTTCACCCTGGAGTACCCTGGTTATCGCTGCGCGGGTATCGGCAGTGGCGTCATCGGGAACAAAATCGATACGACGGCCGAGTAGTTCTTCCGCACTCCACCCAAAGACGTTGGTGAAAGCCGGGTTGATATAGGTTGCCTTGCCCTGATTGTCATAAACGGCAATGGGGTCGACAATCGTCTGCATGATCGTGCGTAATCTCTCTTCACTCTCCCGAAACGCATTTTCGGCTGTTTTAAGTTCACTTATATCCATGAATGCTTCAATGATCACAGTCTCATCACCGATGACAACGGGCAGGGCGGTCTTGAGCACCGGAATATGTCGACCATCCTTGTGGACGACCACCTTTTCGGAGCGGTTGACAACCTGCCCCAAATCGACAATTGGGCATTTTCCCTTGTCGGCTGGGCAGATGTTCTTATGGCATGGGTGGTCAACTATATCTGCACTTGAGTCGTGTCCTATAATCTCCAGAGCCGCTTTGTTGATCCTTTTAATGATCTTGTCCTGGTTTACTATAACCATTCCGATCGGGATGGTCTCGATGATCTTTTCAGTGACTTCCAGTGAAGCTTTCAGTTTCTCTTCGGCTTGCAGAGCACTGGTGATATCTTTGTCAACGCCGCGATAACCGAGCAGTTCTCCGGCTTCATTGATTATTGGAACGCCGTTGCTCAGCAGGCAAACCCGGCTGCCGTCTTTTCTCAGGTTCCAGTTCTTTACGTCAATAATCGGTTGTTGTTTGGCTATGGCTTCTGCAAAAATGTCCTGTACTCTGGTAGCCTCCGCTTTCGGCATGAAATCAAAAGGACTCTTTCCCAGGATCTCGTCGTCGTTATAGCCCAGAGTATCCTTCAGGTTGCCGGCCGAAAAGATATACTTGCCATCCTTGTCCACCTCCCATATCCAATCAGCCATACTCAGGGAGATGTCTTTAAAACGGGCTTCACTTTGTCGTAGCGCCGCTTCTGTCTTTTTCCTGTCAGTGACGTCTCGGCCAATGCCCCGAAAACCGATGCCCTGACCCTGCTCATCGATGATCAGGGAGATTGTCGCCTCGATATCTCTTTTGCTTCCATCTTGTCTCGTAATCTCCCAGGCGGCTTGGGGGGCTGGTTTTCGGGTCTGGTAGACTCGCGAAAATATATTAAGTACCTTTTCGGTGTTGGTTTCATCCAGAAAGTCGCGGTTGTTGTGATCGTATAGCTCTTCTTCGGGATATCCCATGAGGGTGCAAAATGAGTCGTTGAAGAAGCGGAAGTTGCCTTGTAGGTCGACCTCCAGATAGCTGTCGCTGATGTTTTCAAGGATAGAGCGATATTTCTCTTCACTCTCTCTTAACGTCGTTTCCATACGTTTGCGTTCGGTGATATCTTCTCCCGAGCTTAAGATTCCGACAACCTTACCACTTTGGTCGTGTAAAATGGTATTGTGCCAGGCAATAAATCGCTCTGCTCCATCCTTTCTCAGAACCGGATTTTCGTAATATTCAATGAGCTTGCCCTGGTCCCGCATAAGTTCATGGTAAACTTCCAAAACCTCTTTTCTGTGTCTCTCTGGAAGGCAGGTTTGAAACCAGTTTTTGCCGAGCAGCTCCTCTCTGCGATAGCCCAGGGTTTCCAGGCCGCAATCATTGATTAAGGTTATCTTCTCTTCACTATCCAAAGCCACAAACAGGACTCCGGCAATAGCGAGATATTGTTCGAACTGGTACTGACTCTCCTTAAGGAGCACCTCCAACTCTCTGCGGCTCTCGCTTTCCTGTTCTAACTCATTGATCCTTAACTGTAACTCATCATAGGTCGGTTTTTTGGCCATTTTCCCTTCCAAAAACGCAGAGGTTGAAGGTTCTTGTACTCTTTATGGTTAACATAGTATAGCTTCTACGAGTTTGGATGTCAAAGTGCTTGGCTATTGGCCGATAGATCATCTCCGTAACCACTCTTCTTTGTGCATTTGCTATTATTTTATAGCTTGTTAGGGTGTTTTTGTTTATATTGTGTCTCTAGTTAAGGGGTTTTTGAAGAAGCATACAGCTGATCTGGTTGAATGAAAATTGGATGGTTTTGGGTTTTGTTGCGCCCTGAGCCCCACGAAGAAGTCTTCTTGGGGGCTGAGAATGTTTAAGTTTTACAATGCCGTCGATATTTGACGTGAGTAAGGAGAATGTAAATGATAGTCGATTATGACAAAATGATAGCCTTTCATGGTCACAGCTGTCCGGGCCTGGCCATGGGTTACAGGATGACGGTGGCGGCGATGAATTACCTCTCCCAGTATCGTTCCGAAGATGAAGAGTTGGTGGCGATTACTGAAAATAACGCTTGTGGTGTTGATGCCCTGCAATTTATCAGTGGCTGTACTTTTGGTAAGGGTAATTTGATTTTTAAGGATTACGGGAAGCAGGCTTACACCTTCTATGCTCGTAAAAATGGCCAGGGGATTCGGGTGGTTCTCAACCAAGCCGCCATTCCGGAGGATCTAAGGGCCGATCGCACAGCTTTTATTGAATGGCTCCTGGTTGCCGATGAGGCTGAGATTATCTCTTTGCAGCCGGTTACAATTGATGAGCCGGAGAGAGCCCGGGTAATGGCCTCGGTGGTCTGTGAAACTTGTGGAGAAGCGGCTATGGAGACCCGCATTAAATTACAGCAAGGTAAAAATATCTGCATTCCCTGCAGTGAGAAAAATGCTTAATCCGCTCTTAACGGAAACTTTTTTATGAATCTTTGTAACTTCCTCAGGATAAAGCGCAGCGAGATTATTGATGACTGGGTGCAGCAGCTGAGTCGCACAACCAGTGACCGTTACAGTAAACGGCAGTTGTCGGAACTGCGTGAGACCGTGGCCCGGGCCTACGATGGCAACTACTCGGTGATCTGCAACCATGACTGGCAGCCGATTGAGGAGTTTATAGTTTTTATTACCCAGATGCGGCTTGAGCGGGGCTTTGCTCTTTCCGAAGTCCAGAAAGCCTTTGGTATCTTCAGGATTATCATGATCAATCGTCTGCCCCTGGTCTTTCATGGGGAGGATTTAAGTAATGCCTTGCTCTCGGTAAATAATTCAGTCGATGTTACAATTAACCGGTTCAGTGAATATTTTCAAGGCAAACACGAAGAGGAGATGCAGGGTTTTCTTGAGAGCCTTGAAGATCAGGTTGAAAAGCGAACACAACAGCTCTTTAATTCGGAAAACCGTTACCGGACTCTGGTTGAAGATATTAGTGATGGTTATTTCGTTTGTCGTGATGATCGTCTGATCTTTGCTAATCGAGCTCTCGGAAAAATGTTGGGCCGAGAGCCCGAAACTCTGGTTGGCAAAGAGTATGGCGCTCTCTTTGCCGGGACTGAAGATCAACTCATCTCAGCTTCAAACCACGAAGTTTTTGAAACCGAAGCGGTTAAGGTTGACGGAACCAGGTTTCCGGTCGAGATTAAAATCAATCGGGTTCGTTATGATGGTTTGCCAGCACTGGCTGGGGTTTGTCGGGATATTGCTGAGCGCATGGCATCGGTGCAGAAAGAACTTGAGCATGAACGCTTGGCTGTAATCGGTCGTATCGCCACCATTTTTGCTCATGAGATCAGAAATTCACTCTCGTCGATAAAGGTTAATGTTAGAATTCTGCAGAGAAAGCTTGATCTGGTTGAAAACGATACCCGGCGCATGGAGATTATCCTGCGTGATATCGATAAGCTTGACAAGATTTTGCAGGATACACTTCTCTTCTCCCGGCCTCTGGAGATAAGTCCGCGCTGGTATGACGTCAATGAGCTGGTAGGTATAGCCGTGCAGAGATTTGATACCCTCATGGCTGCGGCCGGTATCATGTTGGAGATTGAACTGGACGATGCTGTTCCTGAACTCAAAGTTGACAGTAACAGTATGGATATTGTTTTTGACAACCTGATTACCAATGCCATAGAGGCTCTGCGTGAATCGTTGGATAAAAGATTAACCATCTCGACTCGCTTTCGGCAAAATGGCAGCGACCATGAGATGGTTGAAATTGTTGTGGCTGATAGTGGTTGCGGCATCCGGGAGGTAGAGTTGGAATTGATCTTTCAGCCCTTTTATACAACCAGAGAAAACGGTATTGGTCTTGGTTTGAGTAATGTTGCCAGGGTGATCGAGCAGCATGGCGGCTCGATCAGCGTTGAAAGTAAGATTAATCAAGGTACAACTTTTATGGTGGCACTGCCGTGGCAAAAAGAGTTGAAATAGTTATCGTTGACGATAACCTGGAACTGCTGGAAAGTCTTGAGCTCTATTTTCGAGAAAAGGGTTATGCAGTTGCCACAGCCGCCAATGGTGAAGCGGGATTGGCGCTGATTAAGACCCGTAAGCCGGAGGTTGCGATTGTCGATCTGCGTCTGCCCGGTATGGGTGGATTGGAATTGTTGCAAGCTCTTAGAGTCGAGGAGATTGATTGCCGGACAATTGTCATCACGGCCTATCAGGATATGGAAACCACGGTTCAGGCGATCAAGTTCGGCGCCTTTGACTATCTCCATAAACCGATTGATATAGACCTCCTTGATGCGGTTATTGACAAGGCCTTAAGTGATATTCCAGAGACTGAGGCGATTAAGGTTGTCGATGAGGAGTTCAAGGAGAATACGATTGTCGGTCGCTCGCATGAGCTCAAAGAGATCTTTAAAATTATCGGTCTGCTTTCGGAGGTTAAAACCACGGTTCTGATTGTCGGAGAGAGCGGTACCGGTAAGGAGCTGGTGGCCCGGGCCATTCACTATCACAGCTCATCGTCAGGAGAGCCTTTTATCGCTCTCAACTGTTCTGCGATTGTCGAAAACCTGCTCGAAAGTGAACTTTTCGGTCATGAACAGGGCAGCTTTACCGGGGCCATTTCAACCAAAAAAGGTAAATTTGAGATTGCTGGTAGCGGTACCCTGTTCCTTGATGAAATCAGTGAACTTCCCATCCATTTGCAGGCCAAGCTTTTACGTTTTATGCAGGAGAAAGAGTTTGAGAGGGTCGGCGGTAACCGAAAAATAAAATTTAATGCCCGGATTGTTGCGGCGACCAATCGTGACCTATCCCAGATGGTTAAGCGGGGAGAGTTTCGTGAAGATCTCTATTTTCGGCTTAAGGTTTTTGAGATCGATATTCCGCCGCTTCGTAAACGTAAAGAAGATATTCCTCTGCTGGTCGAGTATCTTGTGAAAAAAATAAATCGCACTACCGGTAAAAAAATACGGCGTATTCCGATGGCTGCCATTGATCGTTTCCTGGAGCATGACTGGCCCGGGAATATCCGTGAGTTGGAAAATGTCCTGACCCGTGCCGTAGTCCTCTCCAAGGATGATTGTCTGCATGAAGATTGTGTCGTCAGCCTGTTGCGCCAGCCGCAAAGCGTCCCTCCTCCAGCATCTTTTCAGTTGCAGAGTTTGAGCGAGATCGAAGCTCAACACATCGTTCAAGTTCTTGAACATTGTCAATGGAACATCTCCCAAGCCGCCCGCATTCTGGGCATTACCCGGCCCACCTTAAGAAGTAAAATCAAATCTCTAAACCTCTCTTCTTGAGGATACCTGAAGCAGGCTTTCCGGAGTCCGGCAGGTTTCGGTAGCGCCTCGAAACTGTCAAATTCAGGTGGATAGAAAGTTTCCGAGTGGAAAATTTCTATCCATTCATATTCCATCTTTTTCTCAGTTTTCAATAGACCGAGTAAATATTCGTTTATGTTTTTTTGGTAAATAACCCCAGACCGGATCAATGTCGAATACTTGCTAAAACGATTTTATGAGATGCTGTTTTTTTTAAAGTTTTCCGATTTTATTTTATTTTTTATATCCGTATAGATTAAGTGATATGCGGACTGGTATGGTGTGTGACTGGTAGAATATCATTTTATGGCACATTGTTTGCTCTCCTAGTTTGAGATTTATTTTTATCAAGGCAGGATAATGCATAACTGATGTTGGAGGTGTGGTGATGAGAGTTGGTAGAAGTATTGTCTGGTTAATAGTCGCTTTACTGGTGGTCTGCAGTGCCGCTATCGCCGGCGCTAGCGCTGCCGGAAAACCGATTGTTTTGGGAGCCCCGTTGTCCACCGCTTTTCTTTATGGTTGGGATGCGGAGAGAGGTATCAAGCTGGCGGTTGAAGAGATTAATCAGGCTGGCGGGGTTACTTTTAATGGCGCCAGTCACCCTTTTAAGGTCGAAGTTATCGATACCCGGTCGCTCGAACCCGGGGTTCCGGTCAGTGAAGCCCTGCTCGGGGTCGAAAAACTCATTCTCGAAAAAAAGGCTGATTTCATTGTTGGTGGCCCGGTTCGTTCGGAAGCCGCAATGGCGGTTATGGCTCTTTTGAATAAGCATAAAAAGGTTTCTATCGTTACAACCGGGGTTTTAAGTCCGGGTTACCACAAGCGGATTGCAGCTGATTACGATAAATTTAAATACTGCTTTCGCAACTCTTCCGAGATCATTACGATTGGTAAAGATATGATCAAGGTTTTTAATCAATTAAATAGTGAGCACGGTCTTAAAAAAGCCTTTATCATGGTTCAGGATGTCGCTCATGCCCGCAAGGCCGGTGGGTTTATCGCTAAATTGCTCAAGGGTACCGGCAAATGGGAAGTTCTTGGTCAGGAAATTTATCCGACCGGATCCACCGATTTCTCCATGGGTCTTTTGAAGGCGCGTCGTCTGAAAGCTGAAGTTCTGTTTATCTGGATGGATATGCCGGAATCAGCAATTTTGCTCAAACAGTGGAAGAACATGAAGATGAAGTGTGTACCGATGGGTTTTATGTCAGCGGCGGAACAGCCTAATTTCTGGGATGCGACCAAGGGTAATTGCGAATATACGATCGTTGATGCCGTTAACGGCGGAAACGTGCCGTCAACCATGACGCCCTGG
>DAOWIX010000020.1 GCA_030640695.1 Deltaproteobacteria bacterium
GCAGAGGGCCAGAATCGTGAATAGTGCAATACGTTTCATGATCTCTCCTTCCGTCATATTATCTGGTTAAAGCCCGACCCTGTCCGGGGACCGTCTGGGATGGCAGATCGCTGCCGTGAATCTGGGGATGACACTGGGTACACTTGGTCGCATAAGCCTTGGCCCAGAGAGTTTTATCTCCGTTGAAGGTCGCATCCGCGTCCACAGGGTTACCCATCCAATCGGTAATTATACCTGTCGGACTTGAGGTCCGTCCGGCGTGGAAATGAGGCTCATGACACTGCAGGCAGAGATAAGGCTCATTGGCTTTCAGCAAATTATTGGAGACCGTCCCATGGGCATCATGACAAATTGTACAATCATCGGATACCGGAGAGTGTTCAAAAACAAACGGCCCCTGATAGCGGGCATGACAATTTAAGCAGAGGTCGTTGAGACGCTCATCGGTCTTCAAACCTTTAACCATCGAACCATGATTGGCATGACAGTCGCTGCAGACCATTTTCCCTTCCTTGACCGGATGATGGGAAGGATAGTACATTTTCGCCCGTTCAAGTGCATGACACTCATAACAGAGCTCCGGTTCAGCTTTCTCCAGTGAATTTTCTGCGACCGGAGGACTGTGAATCTTATGACAGCTTAAACAACCGACATCATTCATCGGATGAGCCGTACCAGCCCAATCAAAATGGGCGCCATCACTGTGACAACGCAGACAGACAGCTGATGCCGTCCCGGGATCCATCTCTTCAAAAGAGATGACTTGGGCGGGATCTTCCGATTCCGCATGCAGACTCGCAGGACCATGACAGGTCTCACAACCCTTCATACCGATAGCCGTCTCCTTGGCCAAAATACGATCATGGATAGATCCGCTGAAGGCTGCTGCCAAAGTGTCATGGCAGTCAGCACATGACTCGCTACCGACAAACTGGGCCCCTTCAACGGGCACCGGCAACTTGAGGACGCTGGCCCTTTGATTACTCAAAGTCGTACAGGCGGTGATGCTCATGGCTAGCACCATCAGCAAACCTGCACCCAGCATAATCCAATGCTTTCTCATGTTAATAACCTCTCTCTTCTCCTCGTTAAAAATCTTTCTGGCCCTGCCTAATAGACAGGATCTACAAAATGTGATCCCCCTCCCTGGGGAGCACCGGCAACAAATAATCTTTTTATTGCCGCATTCCACCTCCTTTCACAATTAGTTATTATTACGTTTAGACTACACCTAACAACCATCTTGCAAACCGTTAAAGCGTATTAAAATAATCCTTAATACTATTACAAAATGTATTGGTATTTTGAATTCTTCTAATTGATTTTATTGCTTATGTCAATCATTAAAATAAGCTCATTTCTAATCTTATTGTGAAAAAAATATTACTATACAATCTTTATATTCATATATTTACGAGCCACTACACCAGTTTAAGCCAATGTGATTTTAATATAAAATTGTCCTTTATACCCACCTTTCCGGCACAGGTCTAAGCTCCTCAAAAGACCACATCAATCCATCTGCGAGAGTCGAATAGAGGCCCATTACTACATCTTTAAATCACCTTTTTTAACACCTTTAACCTTATTGCTTGTCTTTATAGTTTTTTTTTGCTAAGAAGCCGCCCTTGCCATAGAATCCACTAAACTGGAATGTGTTTTTTGCCGGAACCTGCAAAAGACATTTCACCTTTTCATAATTTAGAATCATTGAACCCAAGCCCTATAGAGTGAGGAATAATTCATGGGTTTACAATTGATAGTAACCGTAAAACAGGTACCAGACACTCACAATGTGTCAGGTGATGCCATGAAAGATGATGGCACCGTAAACCGTGCCGCACTTCCGACAATCTTCAACCCTGAAGACCTGAATGCCCTGGAAGAAGCTTTGCAGATAAAAGAGCTCACCGGAGGTAGTGTTACCTGCATCTCTATGGGGCCTCCAAATGCTGTTGAAGTATTAAAGGAGTGCCTCTACAGGGGCGCCGACGATGTCATTCTGATTTCTGATCGCCGCTTTGCCGGAGCCGACACGCTCGCAACTTCGTATGCCCTGAAATGTGCCATCGAACGCGTCGGCGAATATGATCTGATTCTTTGCGGCCGCCAGGCAATAGATGGTGATACGGCTCAAGTAGGCCCCCAGATTGCGGAAAAGTTGAATATAAATCAACTTACCTGCATATCTGCAATAACTGCTGTGGACGAAGAGTCGATCACCGTAAAACGCTCGGTCGAAGATGGCTATGAGATTGTTAAAAGCCAGTTTCCAGCACTTCTCACGATAACCGGAACCGCCAACGAACCCCGCCCGGCCAACGCTAAAAAAGTAATGACCTATAAAAATATCGGCAAAGAGATGTGCAATACATCTTATGACGAAAGCTACATAGCTTCAGACTCTTGTGCCATTCTCAATCATGTTAAAGAGTGGAACGTGGAGGCGATCTCAGCCGACCCGGAACAGTGCGGCCTCTCCGGCTCACCGACCAAGGTCAAAAAGATTCAAAGCGTGGTACTCTCGGCTTGCGAAAGTCGACAGGTTGCAAATAGTGATGCCGGAGTCGCTGAATTGATACACGAGTTGATTGAAGAAAATATTATCGGTTGATAAATTCTCAAAAAGTCTCTTTTGGATGGCTACTTTATATTTATATGTTCCGATGCGAGGCGCGAAAAACCTTAGTCTCTGCGAAGGTTTTTACGAAACGAAGTTGATGGACGTTTTACATTGCCATCAGGAGTTATTAAGGAATGGATAGCAAAAAAAATGTAATGGTTTTCATTGAAGCCCGCAACTCCAAGGTTGCTGAAGTCAGTCTCGAACTGGTTAGCGCTGCTGACCGTTTGGCTCAGGAGCTCGGAGGGTGCGTCGAAGCGGTCGCTCTGGGCCACAACCTTGATAAAGAACTCAAAGCCCTCGGCCACTATGGTTGTCGGTGGGTTTATTACACTGATGATGAACGTTTAACCCATTTCACCTCAGTCCCCTACGCTAAGACTGTCGTCCAGATAATCAAAAAATATAAGCCCGGCATTGTTCTTTTCGGCGCGACAACCATGGGCCGTGATGTTGCACCCCGGGTTGCTTCAGCCCTAAAGTGCGGGCTGACTGCCGATTGTACCGATTTACAAATCGGCGAACACAAGATTCAAGATACCATCTACGAAAACACCCTTATGCAGATTCGTCCAGCTTTTGGTGGCAATATTATTGCAACCATTGTCTCACCCGAGAGTGTGCCCAGCATGGCAACGGTTCGGGAAGGGGTAATGAAAATGAACTCCGCCGATACCAGCAAAACGGTTGAGATCATTAAAGAGCCTTGCATAATTGATGATAATGACTTTCTCACTGAAGTTCTGGAAGTGATCCTTGAAGAAAAACAGGTCAACTTGAAAGCGGCTCAAATCATTGTTTCAGCCGGAATGGGGGCCAGCGATCCCGAAAGCATCACTCTGGCTAAAGAGTTGGCCAAGGTTCTGGGCGGTGAATTGGGCTGTTCCCGACCGGTAGTCGACTCGGGAATCCTTGACAAAGATCATCAAGTCGGGCAGACGGGCATAACCGTACGCCCCAACCTCTATATCGCTTGCGGAATTTCCGGACAGATCCAACACCGGGCCGGCATGTCTGAAGCCAAGCGAATTATCGCCATCAACAAAGATCCCCAAGCCCCTATTTTTGCCCTTGCCCATTACGCCATTGTCGGCGAAGTAAAAGATGTGTTGGGCAAGATGCTCAAAGCCTACAAGACTAAACTTTAGGAGTCCGATAATGGCTAATTTTTATCGAGATAATGCAGATATTCTCTTCCATATGCGCAACTTGGATATGACTCGAGTCATCGACTTAAAAGAGGATGGCTTCAGCGAAAAAGAGAGTTCCCCCTTCGCCCCGAAAGATGAACCTGATGCGCTGGATAATTACGACAGGGTACTGGAAATTGTCGGCGAAATTGCCGGTGATTTTGCCGACCCCAGAGCCCGAGAAGTTGACGAAGAAGGGGCCACGTTTGCTGATGGAGAGGTAACTTATCCTAAAGGCATTAGAGAGACAGTCGCCCGCATTAACCAGGCAGACCTGGCCGGTTTTACGATGCCCCGGGAATATGGCGGCATCAATATGCCGATCACTATTTTTTCGGCTGCGATTGAAATTATTTCTCGAGCTGATGCTTCATTGATGCTGGTCTTTGGCCTCCAGGGTTTAAGTGATACAATCTGCAAATTCGGCTCGGAAGAGCAGAAACAGCGCCACCTGCCGCGTTTTGCCAGCGGTGAAGTGATGGGTTCAATGGCCTTAACCGAACCCGATTCCGGTTCTGATCTGCAATCGGTCATGCTCCGGGCAACCCAGGATGAAGATGGCACTTGGCGTCTAAATGGGGTAAAGCGCTTCATCACCAATGGCTGCGGCGATATCTCCTTAGTTATGGCGCGCTCGGAAGCGGGCACAACCAGCGGCCGGGGACTCTCGCTCTTCATCTATGAGCGAGATCAGGACATGAAAGTCCGGCGCATCGAACATAAATTGGGGATCACAGGCTCACCGACCTGCGAAATGCAATTTAACAATGCCAAAGCTGAACTCTTAGGCAAACGCAAATTAGGGTTGATTAAATATACCATCTATCTGATGAATGGGGCCCGCTTGGCGGTCGCCGCCCAGTCGGTGGGAATTGCGGAAGCAGCCTACCGCAAAGCCTACGCCTATGCCAACGACCGGACCCAGTTCAAACAGCCGATACGTGATTTTGCCGTGATCTATGAGATGTTGACCGACATGAAGGTAGCAATCGAAGCCTCCCGCTCACTGGTCTTTGAAACCTCACGCATTGTCGATATTAAAGAGGGTATTGAGGAGCGTGTTGAAAAACATCCGGATCGCGCCGCAGATCTCAAGGATGATCTCAAACGTTACACCAGATTCGCTTCCCTGTTTACACCTTTGGCTAAAAGTCTAGCGGCGGAGATGGCCAATAAAGTCTGTTATGATGCCATCCAGATTCACGGTGGTGTGGGATTTACCAAAGAGTTCGATGTTGAGCGCCATTATCGCGACGCTCGTATTACAAATATATATGAAGGTACAACCCAACTCCAAGCACTTGCGGCTCTGGGCGGCATAATTGCCGGCGTGGTTTCAGAACGTTTAAGTGAGTATGAAGAGAGTTTCAACTTTTCCACCGTTGCCGAGCTTATTAAACCAACCCAAAAAATGCGCTCGCACCTGGAAATGGCAATCTCCTATATAAAAGAGAAAGGAGACGCCGTTTACCAGGAGTTTCACGCGACCAGACTGGTCAACATGACTACAGACGTAATCAACGCCTACCTGTTATGCCAGAACGCCCTTCATTCGGAACGTAAAAAAACAGTTGCCAAACTCTTTATCACCAAGGCTAATTTACGAGTTAAATCTACCCTTGACTACATCCTCGCTAACGACCATAGTTTAATAGACTTGCACGACGAAGTCATTGATAAAGAAGTTTAATTTAGAGAGCTGACTGGCATCCAAAGCCTAAGTAGGGCTCACTCTTGAAGCGGGAATAATTTTTAGGCTTGACAATGCGCTGACAGCAATATAGAATGCTCACCCTTTTTATACTGGAACCAGAAAGCGGAGTTATTTTCCGCATACCCATTTTTTTATTGGAGAGATACAATGGCCGTACCCAAGAGAAGAACATCCAAAGCTAAGAAAAGACAACGTCGCTCCCATCTAGCCATAATGGCTCCACAAGCCGGCACATGTCCCAACTGCCAGGCCACCACAGTCCCTCACCGGGTCTGCGCGGCCTGCGGAACCTACAAAGGCGAGACCTTTATTGAAGTCGATTAGAACTCTACGGTTCTCTAACTAGGGAACCTGCCCGAAAATGCCATTTCCCCTCAAATCTTCGTTATTTTTTTGAAATGTTCGGAATAGCAACTAGATACCGGCCCCTATTTTGAAAAAAAGCCTCAACTTGAGAAAAATCGCTCTCCTCGGACAACCGCCTAAAGGCCGGCGCCTCTCATGAAAATCGCTGTTGACGCTATGGGTGGAGACCAAGCTCCACAAGAAATCATCGCCGGAGCAATTGACGCCGCCAAAAGTTTGAACCTGCAGATCATTCTGGTCGGAATTCAGGAACGAATAGAGCTCGAACTCGAAAAACACGACATCAAAAATCTGCCGATTTTCATTCAACCGGCAGCGGAAGTCGTGACCATGGATGACTCTCCGAGCAAGGCCATGCGGCGCAAACGCGAATCCTCCATCGCCGTCGGACTCAGACTGGTACGTGATGGTCGCGCCCAAGGTTTCATCTCGGCAGGTAATTCCGGTGCCACCATGGCCATCGCTATGGTGACCTTGAAAAAGCTCAGAGGCATAGATCGACCCGCCATTGTCACCTGCCTACCCACCTTAAAAGAACCCGTAACCATCCTTGATGTCGGCGGCAATGTCGACTGCACCCCCCTGCATCTGGCCCAATTCGCAATCATGGGTAGCGTTTACGCCCAACGGGTTTTAAATCGTCAACTCCCCAAAATCGGACTTTTAAGTAACGGCGAAGAGGAGAGTAAAGGCAACGAGCTGACTCGGGCCACGCATGAACTCCTTAAAAACAGCCCTTTAAACTATTTGGGTTCGGTTGAAGGGCGAGATATTTTCCCGGGTGATATCGATGTTATTGTTTGTGACGGGTTCGTAGGCAACATCGTCTTGAAAACCTCCGAAGGCTTGGCTTTGGCCATGACCAGCATCTTGCGCGAAGAGCTAACTGCCAGCATCACCCGCAAAACCGGAGCCTGGCTCTGCCGAAACGGCTTAAAGGATATGAAAAAGAGGGTTGATTACGCCGAATACGGGGGTGCACCTCTACTCGGCATCAACGGCAACTGCTTCATCGCCCACGGATCTTCGTGCCGCAAAGCCATCAAAAACGGAATTCGCCTCTGTGCCGAGTTCTCCGAACAACGCGTTAACGACCACCTCCTCAACGAACTCGACAAAAACCATGAGATCCAGAAACTTCTCCCCAAAAAGAAGCTCTGGAACCAGATCAAAGAGAGAATAATTGCCAAGGACGCAACCGAAACTAGCCCGGACGAAGAAGAATCATAATCCACCCCTAATCCCGTCTAAACCCTTCAAGGGAGCCAACAAAAAAACCACCGCCCATTAAAATGTGTTAATTTTTTTGGTTTTTATTGACATTTACCCATCTAAACCGCTATATTGCAGTGTTTTAGTAAGTTGACTTAATTAAGGATGAGGCGGAAACGTTAATAAGCGCAGCAAACAGCAAGTGTTGCTAAAGAAGCTGGCAACACTTACTTTGATTAGCGGAGACCATTTTGGAAAGTAGCAACCATAACACTGCATTCATATTTCCCGGTCAGGGATCACAGCATATCGGCATGGGTAAAGAGTTATATGATAATTTTTCGGAAGCCCGCGAAACCTTCTCTGAAGCCAATGATGCCCTAGGTGAAGATCTGACCAAAATCTGTTTTTCAGGCTCCCCTGAAGAGCTCAACCAGACTGCCAACACACAGCCTGCCATCTTGGCGGTAAGCATTGCCGCCTATCGCGTGTTGAGCCGTAAACTTGATCTTAAACCAGTCGTGGCCGCCGGCCATAGCTTGGGAGAGTATTCAGCTCTGGTCGCCGCCGGAACCATCTCTTTCTTTGATGCCGTACGTATCGTCCGGGCCCGAGGCAACTTTATGCAGAGCGCGGTCCCCGCCGGCCTCGGAACCATGGCTGCAGTCATGGGCATGAAACCGCAACAGATTGTCGATATCTGTGATGAAACCACCAATCTTAAAAACGATCAAATCGTTGAACCGGCCAACTACAACTGCCCTGGCCAGATTGTCATTTCCGGGCATGTCCCGGCGATTATGGAAGCTGGAGAAAAAGCTCAGCAAGCTGGGGCCAGCCGAGTCGTAAAGTTACCTGTCAGCGCCCCGTTTCACTGTTCGTTAATGCGCCCGGCCGCAGAAAAACTTGCTGAGCGCTTTGCCGACGTCAAAATCAAAGAGCCCGCGATTCCGATCATCTCCAATGTTGACGCCGAAGCCAACTATCATGCCGACAGCGTCCGGCATCTTCTGATTCAGCAAGTCAGCAGTGCAGTGCGCTGGGAAGAGTCGATGCAGTTGGCGATCAATCAAGGGGTCACCCAAGTCATCGAACTGGGTCCCGGACGGGTTCTCTCCGGCCTCATGCGGCGTATCAATCGCCAGACAAAAACTCTAAACCTGGCAACCTGCCAGGATCTTGACCGGATTGCCGAGAGCTACGCATGATGACTCCTGCATCTCCTTTCAATTTCAGTGGTAAAGTTGCCCTGGTTACCGGTGGCACCCGGGGTATCGGCAAAGAGCTAACCACCTCCTTGGCCCAACATGGGGCTCGAGTCTACTTTTGCGGTACCAATCAAGAACTCGGGGAGACGGTCGCCCGCGAAATCAACCAGAATCTAGCGCCGGAAAGTGCCGGAACCTCATTTATCAAGGTTGATGTCTCCAACTTTACAGCCTGCAGCGATATGGTAGCTGAAATCACCGCTGAAACCAAGCAGATTGATTTCCTTATCAATAATGCCGGTATCACCCGTGACAACCTGCTCTTAAGGCTTAAAGAGAGTGATTGGGATGAGGTTATGGATGTCAACCTGAAAGGCGGCTTTAACTGCAGTAAAGCGGTTGTCTGCAGCATGATCAAAAAACGCTTCGGCCGGATTATCTTTCTCTCATCGGTCATCGGCCTTATGGGTAACAGCGGGCAAGCCAACTATGCCGCAGCCAAAGCCGGCGTCATTGGCTTCGGCAGAAGTCTGGCCCGGGAGTTGGCTTCGAGAAATATCACCAGCAACATCATCGCCCCCGGCTATATCCAAACCGAAATGACAGAGGCCATGGATCCCAAAGCCCAGGAAAAAATCAAAGAGATGATTCCCGCCGGCCGCTTGGGTACGGTGAGTGACATCAGTAACGCCACCCTCTTTCTGCTCTCACCACTAGCTGACTATATTACCGGCCAAGTGATACAGGTTGATGGCGGAATGTTAATGGCTTAACCCTGGCCTGCTGGTGGCAAACAAGTTATTGAAAAAAACCTGAAACAAGCGACTCAAAAGAGCTGGCTTTATCAGTTCAAACTAGATTCATAAATACACCTTTAACCATCTGACCAACAAGAAACCAATTAACCTTTAAAAACAACTAAAATGAGGCAACTGCCGCTATCATTGCAAAAGGAGATCCTGAAATGTCAATAGAAGTAAAGATTAAAGAGATTATCGCTGAGAAGCTGGGCATTAAAGTGGAAGAGATCAACAACGAAGCTTCATTTATAGATGACTTAGGTGCTGATTCTCTCGATACCGTTGAGTTGGTCATGGCTTTTGAAGAAGAGTACGGGGTCGAGATCTCTGATGAAGAGGCGGAAACCATCAGAACTGTCCAGAATGCAATTGACTACGTCACCCAGCACTCCTCTTAAAACTGTTACAATACAAACTACTTTAGAACGACAACACCAGAAGTTACGTGAAACGCCTTTCCAGATATGGGAAGGCGTTTTTTTACTTTACAATTAGCTTCATTGTCGATAAAAAGCAGCACGTCATACAAAAACCTATCAAAAAGTAATCATCTTCAAAAAAATCAACCCAGACTACTTAAGATTGAGGTAAAACAGTGAAGCGCAGAGTCGTCGTAACCGGAATCGGCATGGTAACCCCTCTGGGAACTGGAGTAGAGAAAAGTTGGCAACGCCTGCTGGCGGGAAAGTCCGGGATCAGCCCGATAACTTCCTTCGACACAGAAAAATTTGCCACAAAAATTGCCGGCCAAGTCAGTGATTTCGAAGTCACTGACTTCATTGAAAAGAAAGAGACCCGCAAAATGGACACCTTTATCCATTTTGCTATGGCTGCGGCCGATATGGCTATGGAGATGGCGAAACTTGAAGTCACTCCCAGTTTAAGCCCCCGCCTCGGCGTATCTGTCGGAGCCGGACTCGGAGGTCTCCCTTCTCTTGAGCAATACCACAAGGTTCTGCTTGAGAAGGGACCACGTCGCGTCTCTCCATTCTTTATACCAATGATGATTGCCAATCTGGCGCCCGGCAATATAGCTATCCGCCATCAGGCCAAAGGCCCCAATATTTCTGTGGTCACCGCCTGCGCCACGGGCACGCACTCAATCGGTGAGGGCATGAAAATCATCCAGCGCAACGATTGTGATGTGATGATCTGCGGCGGCACCGAATCGGCCGTCACCCCGCTCTGCGTTGCCGGGTTTAATGCCATGAAAGCACTTTCAACGCGAAATGACGAACCGACTCGAGCCAGCCGCCCCTTCGACAAAGACCGTGACGGCTTTGTCCCGGCTGAAGGGGCCGGGGTGTTGATTCTTGAGGAACTTGAATTCGCTCTAAAACGTGGAGCTCCAATACTGGCAGAACTCAGCGGTTACGGCAGTTCCTGCGACGCCTTCCATATCGCATCACCAGCCCCCGAAGGTGTGGGCGCTGCAGCCTCGATGGAAGCAGCCTTACGCGATAGCGGCCTGCAACCTGAAAATGTTGACTATATCAATGCCCACGGCACCTCGACCTACTTCAACGACCTTTACGAAACCCAGGCGATCAAGAAAGTCTTCGGGGATCATGCAAAAAATCTTTTAATCAGCTCCAACAAGTCGATGACTGGCCACATGCTCGGCGGAACCGGCGCCGTTGAAGCGGCCTTCACGATCCTGACGATCAAAAATGGCCAAGTGCCGCCCACCATAAATCTGGATAACCCAGACCCAGAATGTGACTTGAACTATGTCCCTAACCTGGCGGTTAAGGCCAATATCAAAAATGCTATAAGTAACTCTTTCGGTTTCGGCGGGACCAATGCAACTCTCGCCTTTTCAGCTTATTAAGCTTACACTTAAACTACCAGTCTGACTACATACCCTAAAGCTTTTTTCGGGCTTTTCGGGTATTTCGTAGTCCAAAAAGAGAAACTCAATGCCCGAAAACACTCCCAAAACCCTGTTTATCGCCAGTGACCATGGCGGCTACCCCCTTAAAGAATCCCTCAAAAACAGTTTGTCAAAACAGTACAACCTTCACGATTTAGGTACCGACTCAGAAGCCTCGGTTGACTACCCCGAACTGGCCCATGCTCTGGCTGACAAAGTCGTTGCCACCCCTGACGCATCAGGAATTCTGATCTGTGGCACCGGTATCGGTATGTCGATCACGGCAAATCGTCATCGTGATATTCGCGCGGCTCTGGTCCATAATAAATTTACAGCGCAGATGGCGAAAGAGCACAACAATGCCAACATCATTGTCCTCGGTGGCCGGGTTCTGGAACCGACAATGGCCCTGGAACTGGTTAAAATCTGGATGAGCTGTAAATATGAAGGTGGCCGCCACCAGCAACGTCTGGATCTTATCGACAGACGTAACCGCAATTCAAACCGAAATATTGCAGCCCCTTTAAGTGAAGTCGATCCCGAGATCAGCCAACTTATCAGGCAAGAGACCGAACGTGAAGAGAGCAAATTAATTATGATCGCCTCGGAGAACTGTGTCAGCCAGGCCATACTCGATGCGCATGGCAGCGTTATGACCAACAAATACGCTGAAGGCTATCCGGGAAAACGCTATTACGGAGGCTGTCAGTTCGTTGATCAAGCCGAACAGCTGGCAATCGATCGCGCCATCTCTCTTTTCGGCGCCGATCATGCCAATGTCCAACCGCTCTCAGGCTCCGGAGCCAACATGGCGGTTTACTTGAGTGTTCTCAAAGTGGGGGATACTATTTTAGGGATGAATCTGGCCCATGGAGGTCATCTTACACATGGGTCACCGGTCAGTTTTTCTGGACAGCTCTACCACTCTGTATTCTATGGAGTTGATCCGGAAACTGAAAAACTCGACTATGACACGATTGAGGAGATCGCCCTGCGCGAACAACCCCGCATGATTGTCGCCGGTGCCAGTTCCTACTCAAGAACCTTGGATTTCCCCCGTTTTCGTGAGATTGCCGACAAGGTTGGAGCCATGCTGATGGTTGACATCGCTCATATTGCCGGGTTGATTGTCGCCGGAGCTCATCCTTCACCAATACCCTATGCTGACTTTGTCACCACCACCACTCATAAGACCCTGCGCGGCCCCCGCGGCGGCATGATCCTCTGCCGCCAGAAATATGCGGCCAGCATTGATAAAACCATCTTCCCCGGCATGCAGGGAGGCCCTTTGATGCACACTATTGCGGCCAAAGCGGTCGCCTTTAAAGAGGCTATGAGTGAAGAGTTTAAAGAAGTTCAGAAACAGACCGTAATCAATGCCGCCTTTCTTGCCAACCAACTCCAGGAAAAGGGTTTACGCATTGTCTCCGGCGGCACCGACAACCACCTCTTTCTTATCGACTTAACGAATTTGCCGGTCAACGGCAAAGGGGCTGAAGAGGCCCTTGACAACGCCGGTATCACAGCCAACAAAAACGGTATCCCTTTTGATCCGCGCAACCCTGCCGACCCCAGTGGCATCCGCATTGGTACTCCCATCGCTTCAACCAGAGGCATGCGTGAAGCTGAGATGAAGATCGTCGCCGACTGCATCGAAAAGGTTCTCAAAAACCCTGAAGATGGCAATATAAGCAAGGAGGTTAGAACGACAATCAGGGAACTATGCGCCAGGTTCCCGGTCTATAGCCATTTACTTTAATCAGTGGGCAGTGGGCAGTGGGCAGTGGGCAGTGGGCAGTCTGAAAAGCACTGCTAAATACTAAATGTCAAATATAAACTTTTTGACTTGAGTGAAATCCTTAATATTTAAAACAAAAAAACATAAAAGGCAGTCAAATGCAAACACCAACCTCGCAACGACCTGACTGGCAGACCTATTTTATGGATATTGCACAGCTGGTTGCGAGTCGTTCGACCTGCCTCAGACGCCATGTTGGGTCTGTTATCGTCAAGGAGAACCGCATCCTCTCTACCGGCTACAATGGCACCCCGACCGGCATTCGCCACTGTCTTGAAAGGGGGTGTTTGCGCGATGAACTCAAGATCCCCTCGGGCCAACGGCATGAACTCTGCCGGGGCCTGCACGCTGAACAAAATGCCATTATCCAGGCAGCTTACCACGGCGTCTCCATCGAATCTGGTGAAATCTACTGCACCAACCAGCCCTGTATCATCTGCGCCAAGATGATTATCAATGCTGGTCTAAAAAAGATCATTATCGGCAACTCCTATCCCGATGAGCTGGCCGCTGAGATGCTTAATGAAGCCGGTCTTAAAGTGGTTGTTATCTCGCCTGAAAAATTTACAAACTGAAACCATTGGCGTAAAACTTTATGAAGTGTCCTTTTTGCAGCTTTCCGGAAGACAAGGTTATCGACTCTCGTATCGCCAAAGATCAAAGTGCGATCCGCCGGCGCCGAGAGTGTCTCTCCTGCAATAGACGATTCACCACCTTTGAACGCGTTGAAATCAACCTACCGCTGGTTATCAAACAAGATCAGAGCCGGGAGGCCTACGACCGCCATAAAGTCGAAAACGGTCTCCGCAAAGCGTGCGAAAAGAGGCCGGTCAGCCAGGAGCAGATTGAAGGATTGGTCAACGAACTCGAACAAGTGTTGCGTGAAAACGGTGAAAAAGAGGTACCCGTCGCTTTTGTCGGAGAGCACATCATGGCTGCCTTAAAAGATCTCGACGATGTCGCCTATATCCGCTTTGCCTCGGTCTATCGACAGTTCAAAGATATCAATGAATTCATGCAAGAACTTCAAGGCCTGCTCAAACATACGAAGTAGGCAGTAAAAATATCAACCCACGCAAACCTGTGCAAATAATTATTTGCAAAAAGACTCGTAACTATTCAGCTAACCCGCAAATTCAGGGAACACAATCCCGATTTCCTTCGGAGAATCAGGTTGTGTCCCCAGAATTTGCTAAAATATCAATATTTGACACTTTTTTACTCACGCTGAATAGTTACAAAGGCTCAAGAATACAACCATGAGTGATTTTACAATATCTGATGCCGGTTTTATGCAGGCCGCCTTGGTAATTGCCCGCAAGGGGCTGGGACTGACCGCACCAAACCCCATGGTTGGGGCGGTGATCGTCGCCGATGGTGAAATTGTCGGCCGCGGCTTTCATCCCCGGGCCGGAGAGCCTCACGCCGAAATCTTTGCCTTACGCGAAGCCGGTGAACGGGCCTTAAACGCCGAGCTCTTCGTCACCCTGGAACCTTGCAACCACCAGGGGAAAACCCCGCCCTGTACTCAGGCGATAATCCGTTCAGGGATACGCCGGGTAGTTATCGGAACCCCCGACCCCAACCCATCGGTTGCAGGCCGGGGTGCGACCAGTCTCGAAGAGGCTGGTATCAAGGTCGAAATTGGTTTATTGGCGCAAGAGTGCTGTCGACTTAATGAGGCCTGGAATAAATATATCACCACCGGCCTGCCCTTTGTCACACTCAAGAGCGCGGCCAGCCTCGACGGCCGTATCGCTACCCGCACCGGCAACTCACAATGGATTACGAACGAAAAATCACGCCACTATGTCCATCAACTGAGAGCTACGCATGATGCCATCCTGGTCGGCATCGGCACCCTCTTAAAAGACAATCCCAAATTAACCGCACGCCGTCCCGGAGAAGAGCCCCGCAACCCTTACCGCATTGTCGTCGATTCTCTCCTGCGCACCCCCTTAAAGTCTAAAGTTTTCGGTTCCGACGGCACTCAAAAGATGCTATTGGCCACCCGCCAGCAGAGTGCAGAGAAGCTCGCCCCTTACCGTAAACTGGTTAAAGATATCCTGATTCTGCCAACTAACAGCCTGGGTCAGGTCGACCTTCTGGAGTTAATGAAAGAACTCGGCACCCGGGGAATTACGTCGGTACTGATTGAAGGCGGATCCGAAATCAACGGCTCAGCTCTTGACAATCGGATTATCGATAAAGTCTGCTTTTTCTACGCCCCGATTCTGGTCGGTGGCCGCGGCAGCCTCGGGATGATCAGTGGTGAGGGAGCCGATACCATTGATCAGGCGCTGCCGGTAAAAGATATCACCATTCGCCATTTTGATGATGATCTGTGTCTCGAAGGTTACATCGACCATTGCTGACAAAGTGAAACGTCCCTCCGCGCCTAGCATCTGAACATTTTACTTTGCCAGCAGAAATTTATTTCTTTACAATTGAGGGCTAAGATACTGAACTATAGCAACCTGCTCACCGCACCGGCATTACTCTACGGTGCCTTTATGGCCGGGCGCAATACTCTCTATGAACTCATTCCCTCCTTAAGCGAAGCTGTTGAGATTCCGGTTATCTGCGTCGGCAACCTTAGCACCGGAGGTACCGGCAAAACCCCAATGGTCGCTTATTTATTTGACTATTTTGATAAACATGACTTGAAAGTTGCCATCCTTTCACGTGGTTATGGCCGCAAAGAGAGTATGAATCCACAAATCATCACCCGGAACTCCACGCTTGACCATTTAGCGGCCCAACAGATAGGTGATGAAGCCCTAATGCTCCATCAGCAGATACCCGATGCCGCCCTGATTCTTGATGGTGACCGGATTCGCGGAGCAACAGCTGCGATCAAACAACTGGCACCCGACCTTATCCTGATGGACGATGGCTTCCAACACCGGCGCCTGCGCCGCAATTTCAACCTGCTCATGATCGACAGTCAAAAGCTCTTCGGCAATCGCCGGCAATTACCAGCCGGCCCTTTGCGCGAACCCTTTAACGCTCTCAAACGGGCTGATGCGGTTGTCCTCAACAAATTTGACCAGCGTCATCCTCATTTTTACCAGGAATCAGCTGAGCTTTTGAACCATATCTCCCCCGAGAAGGTCTTTTGCTCAAGCTACCACTTTCGCCAATTCACCGCAGCTGATGGCAGTGGCAGCTCAAGTTTAGATGAAATCAAAAACTTAGGGCCGCTTTGCGCCTGCTCAGGACTTGCCAATAACAACTATTTTTTCGCCCAGCTTAAGGGGCTCGGATTAAAACTTGAGGAGACCTGCTCGTTTAACGATCATCACAACTATAGCGCAAGCGACATCAAACGTCTTATGAACATGAGCGGCCCCCGACCACTGATCACGACTGCTAAGGATGCAGTCAAACTCAAAGCTTTAGCCGAGACCAAAGAGAAAGCTCTTCTTAAACAACTCTGGGTGGCGGAGATAGGCTTGAAAATCGAAAATGAAAGTAAATTTTTAAAACTCTTTGAGCCTTTTCTCACACCGAAAAACCAGCCAACCATTAAACCTGCGCGCCCATGACCAGACCACCCCTCAAACCCACCATAAAAACCCAAGGTGCTGTTTTTCTTGACCGGGACGGCACCATCATCAAAGAGGTTAACTACTTAAACCGAATTCAAGATGTCGAGCTTCTACCCCAGGCAGCAGAAGCAATCGCCAAACTAAACCAACAACAGATACCAGTTATCCTGGTCTCCAATCAGTCCGGCATTGCCCGAGGCAAATTCAGCGAAAACTTCGTTGCCAAAACCCATCGCCATCTTCAGGAGATGCTGAACCGCCAGGGAGCCCACCTGGATGATTTTTTCTTTTGTCCTCATCACCCTGAATCCGGAAAGGCTCCCTACAAAAAAGTCTGCGCCTGCCGCAAACCGGCCCCCGGCCTCCTCTATGAGGCAGCGGCCCGGCATCATCTGGGCCTTTCTGAATCATATGTCATCGGTGATAAACTGATTGATGTCGAACTGGCGCTACGGGTTGGCGGGAAAGGTCTTCTGGTGGAAACCGGACATGGGAAAAGTGAAAAAGAGAAGATTGCTAAAAGTGAAATTAAGCCAACTTTTATCGCTACCGATCTTTACGCCGCTGTAAACTGGATCTTAGCTCACCGCAAGAGAGAAACGTAACAAGGTCAACATATTTTAAAACTACGAAATAAAAAAATCTGGAAAAGTTTTGATAACCTGCTATGTCAGGTTAGGAAAAGGGTAATAAATTGCTGAAAATACCTGCTGACTGGAGCGACCGCGGAACCGTTTGCTGCTTTAAAGCCGCAAGTGCTATTTTCAATCTGCTGCCAACCGCTGACGCTTATACACTGGGACATCAGTTTGCCAGGTTATGGCTAACCCTCGACCGCGGCCATCGCCGCATTATTGAGAAAAACCTCGACCTCGCCCTACAACTCAAACCGGGCACGCCTGAAGCACAACAGCTGCAATCAGAGATTGTGCAACATTTAGGTTTCAACTTAAGTGAATTTTTTCTCCTCCAGAATCCAGCCTGTCGCCGCCTGCTGAAGAAAAATCTGCACATCACCGGACTTGAACACCTGCTCAAAGCGCAAAGTGACGGTTCGGGAGCAATTATTGTTTCGGCCCACCTAGGCAACTGGGAGTTGGCCGGTTTTCTCTCCACATTAATGCAAAAACCGATCGCCACGGTAGCTAAACCGATCAAGGGCAAACCCCGCCTCTATAGGGCCATTGAGAAAAGCCGCAAAGAGGTCGGCTTCACCCCTGTAAACAAAAGCGGCAGCGCCGGCACCCTGGTAAGAAACCTGAAAATGGGTGATATTATCGCTCTGCTCGTCGACCAGCGCGTGCGCCGCCGTTTAAGGATATGGTCGCCATTTTTCGGTCACCAAGTTCCCACCATCCCCTCACCAGCCATCCTCGCCCGGCTCAGCGGCAGCCCAATAATCCCGGCCTTCACCACCCGGACACGCCCCCTGCACCATCAGATTGTGATAGAAGAGCCGATCTTCGTACCGCGCACCGGCAACAGTCGTGAAGTGGTCGCCGACTACACCCAACGCATAAACCTGCTCATCGAAAAACAGATCCGCAACTCACCAGCCCAATGGTTTTGGC
>DAOWIX010000119.1 GCA_030640695.1 Deltaproteobacteria bacterium
CGAAGCCGCCATCACCCTGGCCGGCCCTGAAGAGACCCTCTACAGTCAACATTTGACCAAACACCTCAGAATCAACTTGAGCCAGCACAAACTCTCCCCAACCCACAAGCAAGCACCACTACAATTAAATCAAGAACATCAACTACCCTTGCCGAGTTTGGCGGAGTTCCGCCAGGCAGCCGAACTGGACTACTTCACTAAACTTCTGCAACAAAACCCGCAAAACCCCAAAGAGGCCTTAAAAATCTCCGGTCTCTCGCGCTCCCGCTTCTACGATCTTATTAAACGCCATAAACTGTCACTTGACTGAGAGCTAAATGCAGGCAAGCAGAGACAATTCAAACCCGACTCAAAGCTCAGAGGTAACAGACCCTGTCGAGTTTGGATTTTAAGGCTTTAGAGACGGGATTGTCCTGAAAACAAGACAAGCCTGTCCGGTAAATCGGACACCCCCTCCATTTCCCATCTTTACTCTTTAAAATCGCCAACATCCACCAACAAAAAAACAGTTCAGAGATCCCAACAGACAAAGATCATGCACAGTCGTAAACATCTACATTTACAGGCAATTACTGAGAAACAGTAGAGTCTCTGCGGTTCTAGCAAAGGTCGCAAATGGTCCAACGCCCATCACAATTGAGGGCTGGCATAATACTTGATATAAAGAATCAGATTAGCTGACTATATAATTTAGCTGCCCTACTCGTAACTATCCAACCGTAAACCTTCCCGACAAAGGAGAAATTAAGTGAAACTACAGACCAAGCTCCTCATCAGTTTTCTACTGATCGGCATGATCCCGTTTGCCATTATGGCCGGGGTCTCATTATGGAAATCGAATCAGGCTCTCTCAACCGCGGCCTATGATCAACTCACTGAACTGCGTGAAATCAAGAAAAGCCAAGTCGAGAACTATTTTAGCGAACGTAAAGGTGACATGGGCGTCCTGGCAGAGACCGCCGGTCAATTCAGGCTTGATGCTTTACATAATCTGGAAGCTATAAAGAACAATAAAAAGATCGCCCTCGAACTATTGATCGAGCAATGGTTTGTCGATATCAAGGCCCAGCAGGATCGCAGTATCTGCACCAAGGGACTGCAACACTTCAAAAATTTTCTCGAAACCGGCGAACAAAGCCCCGAATACAAACGCTTCGCCACAATCATCGACGGCTTTGTCAAAGCCACCGATTATGATGATTTCTTTGTTATCGACTTAGATGGCTTGGTTGTCCACACCCAGGCCCAACAAACAGATTACAAAACCAATATCAAAAGCGGCCCCTACCACAACTCCGGCCTGGGCCGGGCTTTTGCCAAAGCGGCCCAGGGCGAGGTCAACTTTGTCGATTTTTCCCCTTATGAGCCAAGCTATCTTGAACCAACCGCCTTTCTGGCCGCCCCAATCCTGAGCAATGGCCAGCAAACCGGGGTCGTCGCCCTGCAGATTTCGATAGAAAAACTACAGACGATCATGAACGAACGCACTGGCCTTGGAAAAACCGGTGAAGCCTACCTGGTCGGCCCCGACAAACTGATGCGTTCCGACTCTTTTCTCGACTCGACAAACCACTCCGTCGGAGCCTCCTTTGCGAACCCCGACAAAGGCCGCGCCGATACCGAAGCCGTCAATAAAGCGCTAAACGGCAAAGATGGCTCCGACGTCATTATCGACTACAACGGCAGTCCGGTGCTCTCCTCCTATGCACCACTTAAGGTCGACCAGACAACCTGGGCGATTATCACCGAGATCACCGTCGCTGAAGTTTTCAGCCCAATTGATGAACAGGGCCATGAGTATTACGCCAAGTATATCAAGGAGTATGGCTACTACGACCTCTTCCTCCTGAATCCTGATGGCTACTGCTTCTATACGGTGACCCGCGAAGCCGACTACCAGACCAATCTAGTCAACGGCAAATTCAGCGGCTCAAGCCTTGGTCAAGCGGTCAAAAAATCTATAGAGAGCAAAAGTATGACTTTTGGCGACTTTGCCCCTTACGCCCCGAGTAACAATGATCCCTGCGCCTTCATAGTTGAACCTATATTGCACGACGGCAAGATCGAAATTCTCGTGGCCCTGCAACTCTCCACCGACGCCATCAATCAGATGGTAGTCACCGGTTCCAACAAAGAACGCACCCTGGAATCATACCTCGTCGGTCCCGACCACCTGATGCGCTCGGACTCAATCCTAAATCCTGACGGTTACAGCGTAAAAGCCTCTTTTGCCAACAATAACAAGGTCAAAACCAAAGCCACTGAAGAGGCTTTAGCAGGCCAGAGCGATGCCCGTATAATTAAAGATTATCTCGGCAGCTCAGTACTCTCCGCGTTTGCTCCGGTCGAGATCTTTGGACAAAAGTGGGCTCTGATCTGCGAGATCGACGAAGGTGTAGCCTTTGCCGCTGTCAAAACTATGCGCAACCTGGCTCTGGTCATTGCCATTGTCGGGCTCATCATCATCATTCTAGTGGCTCTGCGCATTGCCGGATCTGTCGCTAAACCGATCATGCGAATTGTTGAAAACTTAGCCAGCGGTGCCGACCAGGTCGCTGCCGCCGCTGGTCAGGTCTCATCCGCCAGCCAATCTTTAGCCGAAGGTTCATCGGAACAGGCGGCATCTTTAGAGGAGACCTCATCATCGGTCGAAGAGATGTCTTCAATGACCAAACAAAATGCCGACAACTCCGACCAGGCTGACCGCCTGACCCAGGAAACCGTAAATGCGGTTCAGTCGGCTTCAACCTCAATCACGACTTTAAGCAACGCCACCGAAGAGATCTATTCCGCCAGTCAAGAGACCCAGAAGATCGTCAAAAGTATTGATGAGATCGCCTTCCAAACCAACCTCTTAGCCCTTAATGCAGCCGTCGAAGCGGCTCGTGCCGGTGAGGCCGGGGCTGGATTTGCGGTGGTTGCCGACGAAGTCAGAAACCTCGCGGCTCGCAGTGCTGAGGCGGCAAAATCAACCGCCGAACTGATCGGGTCGACCGTCGACAAAGTAAGTTCAAGCCGTGACATTGCCGCCAAATCATTAACCGCCGTCTCCGAAGTCGTCGAAAAAAGCGGCAAGGTTGGTGAACTGGTTAGTGAGATCTCAGCCGCCTCTCAGGAGCAATCAAACGGTATTGGCCAGATCAATATCGCGGTCTCCGAGATGGATAAAGTGACCCAGCAAAACGCCGCCAATGCTGAAGAATCCGCGGCCGCGGCCGAAGAGCTCAACGCCCAGGCCGAACAGATGCGTGATTTTGTCAGCGATCTTTCGACAATGATCACCGGAGTTCGAGAACCCCACGCAAATATCTCTCAGGTCCAGCATCTGACCAGCAAGAGAGCTGCACCAAAAAAACAAAAAGCTCTCTCTCATAGGCAAACTACTCCCAAATCCGCCACCGACCCTAAAACCATCATCCCTTTTGATGATGATAAGGGGAGCACCGATGATTTTGAGGGTTTCTAGGAAGTTGCCCAACTAACAGCAGGGATTGTCCGAAAAATCGGACTATCCCTGCCATCAACCTACAAGCAAACCCACATGAATATATCAACCCATATTATAATAAATTATTTATGCTCATGATTTCAACATCTTAACTGAAAAACACATGCCATCATGAAGGTTGTCCGGTAAACGGCACCCTCTTTGCTATGCATATAGTCATGAAAACCAATATAAACGTTAAACGACATGACTAAAAGCTGATTTATCGATCATTAACCAGCAAGGAGAAAAGGCCATGACTATCGGAAAAAAAATCGCTCTGGGTATCGCTTCAGTTCTCTTCCTTATGACCATCATTGCGATCTGGTCGATCCTTGGGATCGGCAGCATCGTCGACAACGCCGATGAGGTCATTTATGGCAATCGACTGCGTTGCGAGATCGCCCAGAAAGAGCTCGACCATCTCAACTGGGCCAACAAGGTCACTGCATTACTAACCGATGACCAAGTCACCACCCTTGACGTTCAGACCGATCCGGCTCTATGCGCCTTCGGAAAATGGCTTTTAAGTGACGCCCGACACGAAGCAGAAAAAAAGATACCGGAACTTAAAGCGATCTTTGCCCAGATTGATGCTCCCCACAAGAGATTGCATGAATCGGCAGCCTCAATCAGCAAGGTTTTCAATCAGGCCGATCTCGCCCTGCCCGGTTTTCTGGTCTCTAAAGAGCGCGATCATCTTCTCTGGCTGGAAAAGCTCTACGAAATGATGCTTAATAATCGTGAGGTTCTAGAACTGACCACCGACCCTCATAAGTGCGCTTTAGGCAAATTCCTCTATAGCGACAAGGCCAAAAAATTGGCCCAAGCCGACCCGAAAATGGGCCGCCTGATTGATGAGATTATAGTACCGCATGCCACTGTACATGAATCAGCCAAAGGTATCTTAGATGTATGGACGGTGCGTCATCCCGGCTTAAGCGACACCCTCAGGGCCCGTCTGGATGACCACCGGGTTTGGGGTGAGCATGTTGCCAGTACAATTATCGGCCGAAAAAAGAGCCTGAAAGTTGAAATTGACTCGACCAAATGCGCCCTTGGTCTCTTTTTAAGCAGTCCTAAGGCAACTCAATACGCCCAAACCTTCCCCCCATTTGCCAGTTTCATCACTAAGATCACTGCTCCTCACAAAACCTTACATAGAACGGCAATTTTTATCAAGGATGCTCTCAAAAAAGGTGATTTCGCCAAAGCTGGGAAAATCTACACTGAAGAAACCATCCCTGCCCTCAACCAATGTGAAACCCTTATTACCAACGTAATCGCCGCCGAAACCGTGATTGCCGACCAGCAACAAGCGGCTTTCAAAATTTTAAACGAAAAAGTTGTACCAGCCCTCCATGAAACCGGCAAACTCCTGAGTGCCATGGGAAAACGAGCCAAAGAGTTGGTAGCTGGCTTTCAACAGGCTAATCAAATTTTTGCCGCCGAGACCAAACCAGCCCTGGCCCAGACCAGAAAGCTCCTGCACCAGATCAGCACTGCCGTAAGCAACAATGTCATGACCGACAAAGCAATGCTCTCAGCCGCCCAAAAAACCAAGATGGCAGTCATCATCTTAAGCCTGATCGCCGCGATCATCGGTATCCTTTTAGCCTATTTTATCAGTAACGGCATCGCCAAGAGCCTGACCCGGGTAATTGACGCTTTATCTGAAGGTTCCCACCAGGTGGCAGCCGCCGCCGGCGAGGTCTCATCAGCCAGCCAGTCTTTGGCTGAAGGATCGTCGGAACAGGCGGCATCTTTAGAGGAGACCTCTTCATCGGTCGAAGAGATGTCTTCAATGACCAAACAGAACGCCGATAACTCCGATCAAGCCGACCGTTTAACAAAAGAGACTAACGATGCGGTGAAAAGCGCTTCGCAATCGATGACCCAGCTCAACCAGTCAACCGAAGAGATTTACGCGGCTAGCCAGGAGACTCAAAAAATCATCAAAAGCATTGATGAAATCGCCTTCCAAACCAACCTTTTAGCCTTGAACGCGGCGGTTGAAGCGGCCCGCGCCGGTGAAGCCGGAGCCGGTTTTGCAGTCGTCGCCGATGAGGTCAGAAATCTTGCTGCACGTAGCGCTGAAGCTGCCAAATCTACGGCTGAACTGATTGGTACCACGGTCGACAAAGTCAGTACCAATAGGGAAGTTGCCTCCCAATCTTTAACCGCTATCGCGACGGTTGTCGAAAAGAGTGGTAAAGTGGGTGAACTTGTCAGCGAAATTTCAGCCGCCTCGCAGGAGCAGTCCAACGGCATCGGTCAGATCAATATCGCGGTCTCCGAGATGGACAAGGTAACCCAACAGAACGCTGCCAATGCTGAAGAGTCGGCGGCTGCCGCCGAAGAGCTCAACGCCCAGGCCGATCAGATGAACGAGTTTGTCGGCGACCTGACCGCCATGGTCACCGGTAAACGCAGCCATGGTGCAAGCCCGAGTAGAAGATCGGCAAAACAACTAGCCGCACCAGCCCGTAAGAGCCCAGCGAAACCAACAAAAGCAACCTCAGCGGGCGCCGCCGCCATCCCTTTTGACGATGATAAAAGCACCGATGATTTCGACGGCTTCTAGACCACCAAGACAACCTGGAGAGGGTTGAAAATCTTTCGCTTACAGGAAAGTTGTCGACTCTAAGTTTTAAAACCTCGGCCACGAAATACTCCTTTCGTGTATTTCGTGGCCTAAACTAAGGAGTTCATAATGGCCCCATTAACTGAACAAAATAATTTCTCCAGTGGCACTCCACAAAAGTTTTTGACTTTTGCCTTGGCCGGTGAAGAGTACGGCATTACGATCATGCAGATCAAAGAGATCATCGGCTTGATGCCGGTCACGGTGTTGCCGCAGACCCCAACCTACGTCAAGGGGGTCATAAACCTACGCGGCAAAGTGATCCCGATTATCGACCTGCGCCTCAAGTTTGCCCTCGAACCTGCTGAACCCACCGAACGAACCTGTATCATAGTTATCGAAACCGAAGATAAAGATCAGAACCAGAGTTTGGTCGGCCTTATCATTGATGCCGTGTCTGAAGTCATCAGCCTTAAAGGTGATGAAGTGGAACCCGCGCCAAAGATGCAGTCCCAGTTTCAAGAACAACTTATTTTAGGTCTCGCCAAATGCGAAAACGGGGTCAAGATCCTGCTTGATATCGACAAGGTTATCAACCATGAGGAACTTGCCGGGATCAAACAAGAGGCCCCGGAAAACCCGGCTCAGGCATAGCCCTAAGCTGACAGAGTGGATCAACTTTGATGATTTCAAAAAAGAAAACTTTGGCAAAACCGGTTCAGCGCCGTTTACTGGTGCCACTGGCAGTCGCATTATTACTGCTGATTGGAGGTTTCAGCTTGATCTTGATAAAGATGCAGCAACGCCATCTCGATCAAGCCAATCAACTGATATTAAAAAAATCTTCTGAGAGACTGGCCACAGCCCTCAAAGTCCAGGGTGAATCTCTGGCCGCTCTCGAACAGATCTTGGTTTTTAAAACAGGCCTAGTCGAGACCTTGCAAGCCGAGAATCGTGAGCACCTGCTCACAGAATACGAACCAATATTTAGCCAACTCCGTAAAGAACACGGGATTACCCACTTCTACTTTCACCTACCCGACCGAGTCAACCTTCTACGCGTCCACAACCCTGATAAACATGGAGACTTGATTGATCGCTTCACCGCCCTTGAAGCCGAACGTAGCGGGAAAACCGCCTCCGGCATCGAATTGGGGCCCTTAGGTACCTTCACGTTGCGAGTTGTGCGACCGCTCTTTGATAACAAAAAACTCATCGGCTACCTTGAATTGGGCAAGGAGATCGAAGATATTCTGGACAGCATCCATGATGAGTTTCAGGTTGAACTGGCAGTCGCAATTCGTAAAAATGCGCTTGAGCGCCACAAATGGGAAGCCGGCATGAAGATGCTGGGCCGAAAAGCCAATTGGAACCGCTTTTCACACACAGTCATCATCTACTCCTCCCTACCCCAATTTCCGTCCGTATGTGATCAACATCTCGATCATGCGGAACATTTGCATCAAGATGTAAACAGTGAAGTGGAGTTTAACGGCAAGTC
>DAOWIX010000032.1 GCA_030640695.1 Deltaproteobacteria bacterium
CGGGATAAATTCTATGCTCCGACGTGACTGGAACAAATGGCATTTGTGACAAAACCAAATTACCACTCTGCGGCCCTCCCGTCTGACTTTCATACGTGCCTTCTGAAGGCCATACATGGGCCGGCAGCTGCATAATCATCGGATCATACAGACTAAAAACAGCCACCAGCGGGCAAGTTGTCACCGACAAACGGGGTTGTCCGGTAAAACTATATTTAACTCCTCCGACCACTGAAGTCTGAGCCAATAGGCTAAAAACAGCAACCCTCATCGTAGTCGTAAGAAAATCATAATGGCCTATTACCCTCAACCTCAACGCGGGCATAAGAAGACTTAGAGCAGTAAAACAACCACTAAGCATAACCAACACCACACAACCTAGGAGAAACATCTTAAGCGCACGAGTGATTTTAGACAATCTCGCTCTCTTCATTATCTGCCTCCTTTAAATTCACCCTTTTTCATTGCCACTGACAACCTCAGCCCTTCACCAAAACAACAAGCTTTACCTTCATACTGATTTCTGCAAACCTTCTTTTTGTTTAGTGTGCACAAAAAAAGCAGTCGAGTTGCTCTTAAAGAGGAACCCGGCTGCCTTTGCTGATGTTGGTGACAAGACCCGAAGCTTTCCGACCCTACCTCACGGCAGGTGTGGCTTTATCTTACTAATCTTAGATAATAACCGATCAAACTCAAATGTCAATACTGCCTACAGTGAAAAAAACATCGGAATCAACGCTCTGAAGGCCGAAAAAAATTGGGCAAAAGAAGAGCTAAGCTCTTTCAACAACTTACCTGAAGTGGGAGCAATATTATATTTTGTGATTAGATTGAAAATTGTAAAAATGGCTTCTAAATCGACACAATAAATCTGACCTCTATAGGTTCTCTCTAATCCACGTAACCACTGCCGATGGCAGAAAAGGGGAAGTCCAACTCCAGTTCCGGCACCTGCTTGGCGATCCAGGCGGTTAAGGTGTTGCTGTTGGGGCCCGGAACTGGTGGAGTTGACACTTTGTTGAAATCAGGTTCGTCGTCAGGCAGGTCAGCGCCCGCTAGACTTCATGATCTGCTCTAGGGTTTTTTTCCTGATATCGGAACCCACACCCATACGATCCATCTGTTCTTTCAGGAGTTCCTCGGCCCTGTTGGCATCATAGCCTTCCAGTTGTCTGATTTCCTTCAACTTCTTGTCAAGATCCAGGGACTGCTGGGGGGTCATGACCGGCCTCTTCTTGTAGCTATCAAATCTTGCTTTCGTGCTTGCGAACCATTTCTCGTATTCAATATTCGAGAACAGTTTCTCTTCCACCCGTTTTTTAATGGCCTCAATCTCTTTTTTTGTTTTCAATTTATGCATGGAAACGGTCAGGCTTTCTTCTTTTCCCACACGTTTCAGGGTCAAGGATATTTTCAGTTTATCGGCAAGTTGGGAACTTCTGGCAAAGATCGTCTCTTTAATCTTCTCTCTTAAGGCATAGTTTTTATCCCTGGCCTCGCCAAGTTTTTTTTGAAGCTTGATCAGCTTATCCTTGGTGTTCTGATACAGCCAGTAACAATTCCAGCTCCTGAAAACGGCGTCAGTGTCCTGGGCCGAAGTCTTACGAACTTTTTTGTAATTGATCGCGAAATGTTTGTTCAGTTCAGCCATTTTGGCTTCCAGCTCAGCTTCTTTGTCAATCTTAGGGTTTATTTCATTTACACGGCGGTCATAGATGGCGTCACAGATTTTCTTTTCTTCCACCGACATCTCGCCTGCCAGCTCCATGAAAAAGATGACCTGTTTCTCCATGATTCCCTGCAAAGTCAAGCCGGAGCGGGACATGTAGGTGGCAATATCCTCCAAGGGCCAGTCGTCCTGAATTTGGAACATGGTGTCAAGGTACGCTTTCCAGGCAACTTCAAGATCATGTGCGGTCCTGAATGATTTAAGCCTGAGAGTGCCTGATGTGTTAGTGTCATTATGAGTGGCTGTCAGGTTCCCTGAGAGGAGATTCAATTTTGCATTGAAAGATACCTGGATCGGAGACCGCAGCATCAGTTCATTTCGGGTTTGCCGGATGTCCGTTTCAATAGCTCCTTGATCTTCAACCTTAGTATTATGGCGCTGTAGCTCCAGCAGCCTGAGCCGAATTTGAAGAAGGCGGATCAGTTTTTGCTGGATGGCCTTTTTAATGGTTTTATCCGTTTCGGTTTTCAGCCTTTCACTTAACTGGGCGTGGATCTTGGACAGAAGATGGAGGGCATCGGCAACCAAGTCGGCTGCCTCGGGGTCACTGGTTTTTGAATTGCCGACACTTTCTTCAAGTTGGTCGGCAATTTCCCCGGCAATGGCAAGAGCGTGGTTTACCGCGCTGAAATCCAGGCCAGTGCCTTGCTGGTCAAGCCTTTGTTCGGCATCAGCTAATTCGACTGACGTAGACTGCATCTTCAGGGCGCTGTAGTTGCCTAACAAAGTTAGATAATCGCTATCACTGACCCCAGAGCCCGGACGCTTGGCATCCTCCACTTTGCGGCGGGCAGCATCCAAAGTTTGTTTGTGATAGATGGAGTCCATCTCCTGATTAAGAAGTTCTTGTTCCCTGGCAATGGCTTCAAGTCGTTTTTTAGATGAATCTGTATCATCTTTATCTAGTGATTCAAGGCCTACTTTTTCAATCTCAAGAAGACATTTTTTCTCTTCAATGGTAAGCTGCTCACGATCCAAGAGGATGTTTTGACGGCGTTGGATCGCATTCGGTTCTGTCTGCGCACTAAGCTGTTCAAGTTCTTTTTGCAGATCCGCCCGGGTCAGTCGGATATCCTCAAGTGTTTGGTTCAGGGCTGCCAGTCTTGCATCATCCGACCAAGCCGGGGAAATACAAACTAGGATTATAATGAATAAACCGACAAGTATAAGTATTGGTTTCATCATAGAGACCTCAATTGATATTAACATTATTAGTGTTTATAATAATCAATGGGTTTGAACGACTCTTCTTCCTAGTTAGATGGCAGCTCGAAGCAAACTGGATCAGTAAGAAAAACAAGGGCATCTTTGGTTTGTTTGGCGGATACCAGGATCTCGTTACCAGTGAGAGGGTTCGTTATTGTAACCGATTCAGAATCACTCTCCGGATCGCTGTCAAAAACCACTTTAACGCGAAAGCTGTCTCCTGGCGCAATCATATCGAGTGACTCATATGGTGGATCCGGACCGGTAAAATCGATGAAAACGATCACTGCCTCGTCGGTCAGGCTAAGAGGCTTGGAATACGGAGAGTGAACCCGTGTCACTTCGTAGTCCGACCCGTCATAGGTTACAAGCCAGGACCAGTAAAGACCATTTAGTTCGATTGATCCGGTTTGTTTATCTCGTACAGTCTTAAGTTCAAGACTCAACATGGGTTGCCAAGACTTTATAAGCTGCGTGCGCACCTCCATGGGCAGTTCTTCTTTGGTGTCCATAAGGTGAGTGGCCTTACGTTTGGCCTTTATTTGTCCAAACTCAAACCTCCCCTCCCAATCAAGGAGTGCGCTTTTTTTGTAATGGGTAAGCCTCACGAGCCGGGAGTACTTTCCACTGGGCTCTTCACCCCGCGATTCAATGACCCAGCGATCTCCATTCTGATCAATCCACTCTCCAAGTATCTCGTTAAAAGTTTCTTCTGCATCTTTTTCCATATCCAATGCATTTTTTGCCTGGATCGGATCAAGAGCGGGTTCCACGAAGCGTACAATTGACCCTCCGTCCGAACTAACCTTCTCGTTGACATTGCCGGTTATGCTCACTCTGAAAGGTTCACTATCGTTATCTCCTGCATCAATGATATGAATATTAAATTTGGCTGTTTTCGGGATCCATTTTAACCGGATACTTTCTCCTTTCTCAAATCCTTCTATAGTGTACTCAGTTGGCAGATCTTTTGTACAAACAGTAAGGGCCTTTTCAACCTGTTCCACCATCTCCAGCAAGCGCTTCCCGTCCGGTGGCTTCCTTCCTGATGATCGGTAGAAATCCTTTATGGCTTGTTCGGTTTCAACCTCTTTTAGAACATCAAGAAACACCTGCAAATACTTCACATCCTCAGGTTCTACTGTTTCTATTCCCAGGGAGGCTGCGATTTTGTCAGTGGCACCCTTTTGTACATAGTTACCACGTGCCCAATGGAACAATCCGTTCTGACGAACCATCTTATAAGCTCGCTTGCAAAGTTCTTGATGTTCGGTATCTCCCACTCCCTGTTTTAATTTTTGTTTGGCGGAATCCAACAAATCAACCGCCATGGGCACCAAATGCCTGGGTACACCACCCTGAGCAAAAAGCTCTGAGGAAAAAACCGCTAAAACGACCGCAGTTGCTCCTAAAAAGAGGCAGAAACGATGATACTTCATATTTCCCAGCTCCGTTGAATTATTCCACTATTTCAATCTTAACCCAATCGATAATAGCCGTTGTTTCTCCCGAACACTTCCCTGACTGGTAAACGCCAAGAACCAATGAACCCTTTGCCCGGAGTGCGGTAATTTTTTCCAGTTCAACCCATTTAGGTTCTTCAACTCCTGCAAGCTTTGCCGCACCGAAATAGCTTCTACCTTTCTTGCGTAAACGAAACAGGAGGGGTTGGGGCATAGCTTTCATAGCTTCGCTGAACCGGTAGCCCTTCCTCACGCGTCCAGTTGAGAAAATACCTTTCTTAAAAGAACTCTTTCGACCTCGCGTGTTTTTCTCGATCTCTATGGCAAAATTTCCGGTATCACTCCAATTGCCGCTAGTCCATGGAACTCCTTGAAGGATAATATAACTATCTTTGTTGTCATAAAGTCCGAAGAAGGGCTTTTCTACACAGGTTTGCAAATCAATAGTAAATTTAGCCGTCATCACCCAATCACCTTCGGGTAAGGTTTCCTTTAGTCGAAATAAATTTTCTATGGATTCATTCTCAAAGCTTCCCGGCGAATAGCTAATTATCAGCAGGCCATCGTTTTCGACAATAAAGGTGTCGGGGTTTGGATTTGCCACCTCCCAGTGACCCTTCAGTTCATCGCCGTCAAAATCGTCATGGAAGTACTCCGTTATTTCAGCTTTCTTGGGTTCGGTGACAATCTTTTCAACCTCTTCTTTGACCAGGGCTAACGCACCTTTAAACCCTTCAGTATTTTTGGCTGAAAAATAACGTCCCTTTCCCTCACTTGCGATACACTCCAACTGTTTCTGTTCTTCTTCAGAGACATCAAAACCCACAACATGAACACGAACATCAATTCCAGCCGAAGCCAACTGCCCAGCTGTTTTGCAAGGATCACCTCCACAGGTCTCTTTGCCGTCCGATACCAGGACAATATTGTTATTTTGACCTTTGAGCGAAGCAAAAAGAGACTGAGACCTCTCCAAAGAATAGGTCAGTGGGGTCTTTCCCATGGGCTGAATGGAGGTAATGCTAATAGCCACTTCGTCTGGAGCGTTGGGGCCTATGGGCACAAGAAGTTCTACATCTTTGCAGTCCCCTTCAGAACGATGTCCGTACGCCATGAGCCCCACATTTGTATCTTTCGGCAGTTCATTAAGGAGTTCTTTAAGAACCTGTTTAGACGTATCTATTTTAGAAACTCCATCCACCTGCCCCCACATGGAGCCAGAACCATCCAGAATGAACAAGATATTAGTTGAGGCAAACAATGGATTAACGAGTAGCCAACACAAAAGTAACATAAAACCCGCCCAAACTGACTTGGATCTCATCATAGAACCCTCCAAAAGTAGGTCAACCATCTAAAAAACATCCCCCCCGTCAGGTTAAACATAGAAAAAAATTTCCTGTTTGTCAATTTTGAGAACAGCCTAAAACTAATTTAGTACTATCCGGTCAGAAAATGGTGACCTGGAATCCGGTGAATATAAAGACAAGCTTAACCTTATCGATAAGACTTTATTATGTTACGCGTATTTACGATGATGGTTAAGTTTTGGAATCGTTGGAAAAGTTAATATTGCCAACGGCGATGTTTAACAGCTTGCCAAGCTGAAAGTCGCGAGTTCGAATCTCGTATCCCGCTCCATGAATCGAAAAGGAGATCCAGGGATGGAGCTCCTTTTTATTTTTTAGGCCCTGCCAACCCAGACACCCCACCGGAAATTCTTGCCGACTGATAATCCTACCGTCATAGCCGGAACTAAAAAATAAACGCACCTGAATAGTTACGATTGAGGGATGCCCCGGGCGGGCGCGACCGTAGGGAGCGACAGAACCGGGAGGGGGGCGGCCTTTCCCTCGGTCGTAATCCCTTGAGATAACCAAGCCGGAGACCAAAAAGCGGAGAGAAGAGAAGAGAGCCGACTCAATGCCGAATATTTACGAAAATTAAACTGCCACGCTCTTAAACAACCAGAAAACTGCAAATGGCATACAGGTTGCAAGAGCTCCTTCCAGAGAAACATTATATTGCACTTAAGAGCGAAAAATTTTTCGCAAACAGACGCAAACTCGTTTTAAAACCTGACTATCAGCCCTACAGCCATAAATATAGGAGTGTCAAATCCATGACAATCAACACTCTTTTTGACAGTACCAGCGACCTGCTCGTCAAAACCGCACAACTTCGTACGCAAAAGGCTGAAGTTATCGCTGGCAATATCGCCAACCTCGACACCCCCGGCTACAAGGCCAGAAATTTTGAGTTTGCCGAGCAGCTACACAAGGCTTCCGAGGCCTCGGCAAACTCCCTGACCATGACAGCAACTAATGTTAATCATTTTGGGCGCTTGAGCAACATCAATTCGATCAGGGGAAACGTCACAACCAAAGCCAACCCCTTGGGCGGCCTCGACGGCAACTCGGTCAATCTCGACCAGGAGATGGCTGACCAGGCCATCAACGAGGGTGCTTACTCTCGCACCATGCAGTTGCTTAAAAGCAAAATGGCGATCCTTAAAAACGCCATCATTGAAGGAGGTAAATAACCATGAGTTTTAACGGCATCGTACAGATCAGCGCGGGCGGCATGTCGGCCCAGCGCTTCAGACTCAATGTTATCGCCAGCAACCTGGCCAACCAAAACACCACCAGGACCCCGGAAGGGGGCCCCTACCGACGCCGAGATGTCGTTTTCCAGGCAACCCCACCGAAACCGGAAGGAAAAATAGCGGGCACCCCAACAGCAAAACATGAAAATCCAACCATGTCTGTACAAGTGGTTGATGTCATCACCGACCCCTCACCACTGGTTATGAAGTACGAACCCGGCCATCCCGATGCTAACGCCGATGGCTATGTGGCCTACCCAAACATCAACACTTTTGAAGAGATGGTCAACATGCTCTCGGCGACCCGAAGCTACGAGGCCAATGCAACCATCATGAAAAATGCCAAAGAGATGAGTGCTAAAATCATAGACCTGTTGAAGTAAGACAAGATAGGCCCAACCTCGAACGACTAAAGTGAGTAGAGCTATGACTATGACAATCACCACCAATCCATTTGCCAGCCATCTCCAGGAACTCCAACGACTGTCGAAAGATGCGCAAGCAGTTTCTCAACCGATTACCGGGAGTCCGACATCAAGCTTTGCCGGAACCTTGAACCAGGCCCTGGAACAGGTCAACAGTATGCAGGTGCAAGCTGACCAAAAGATCACAGCCGTCACCACCGGACAATCCAATGATACCTTAGGTGCCGTGGTTGCCCTGCAGCGAGCTGATCTCTCAATGCAACTCCTGGCCCAAGTCCGCAACAAGGCCATGAAAGCCTACGAAGAGATCATCAGAATGCCGGTGTAAATTAATGATTCAGGTATCCACCGTAAACCTGCAGCCAATGGCGGCGAACATTGCTTCGCCCTCATAAACGGGGTCAAAGCTGGGGTGCTGACGCACCTTGTACCAGCAATGACCCCAATCCCGGCAGTTCGAGGGTGATAGCTGGGTAGTTGCAATTATAAATTTATCACTCACAATTCCTGATCATTAAAAGGGAAGTATCATGGAACAACTTAAAAACCTGCTTAACTGGATTAAATCCCGTACTCCTATTCAGAAAATCGGAATTTTCGGAGGCTCTGCAATTTTGGCCGTCGGCCTGATTACGGCTATCATTGTCTCCCTTTCAACCGCATACGTCCCCCTCTACTACAACCTCTCTTCTGAATATGCGGGCGAGGTGGTCGACTATCTGCAACGTAACCGGATTCCTTACAGGCTTGCTGACTCTGGCCAAACCATTAAGGTTTCCAAGAATGACGTTTACGAAGTCCGACTTAAACTGGCCGGCTCCCAGATCATGCGCGGCGGGGTCGGCTTTGAGATCTTCGACAAGACCAACCTCGGCGTCACTGAATTTGTCCAGACCATCAACTTTCAGCGTGCCCTGCAAGGAGAGCTTGCAAGAACTATCAATGAGATCAAACAGGTAGAGTCTGCCAGGGTGCACCTGGTTCTACCTAAAAAAACCCTTTTCACAGAAGACCAACAGGATGCAACCTGTTCAGTTATACTAAAACTTCATGCCGGTGCCCGCCTGCGAGGTGACCAAGTCGAAGGAGTCATGTATCTGGTAGCCGGCAGTGTCGCCGGACTCGATCCGGACAAAATAACCGTTCTTGACACCCTGGGCACGGTTCTATCAAAAGATCTGGGCAAACGCCCCGGCCAGAGTCAGCTCTCGGTCAATGAGATGAATTTCCAGCGCCAGTATGAAAGCAACCTTGAAGAACGTCTGCAATCGATGCTGGAGCGGGTCGTCGGCCGACAGAAAGTTGTGGTGCGGGTTTCAGCCGCTCTCGACTTCAACAAAGTCGAAAAGACTGAAGAGCTATTTGACCCCGACCAGGTTGCAATCCGCAGCGAACACCGCCTCAGCGAAAAGAATGAGGATCAGGATGCCACGGCCGGTGGTGTCCCAGGGATGAACAGCAATGTGCCTGAAAGAGATGTCAACCAGACAACTAAAAACGGGCGCCGTAGCAATGCCGACAAATCTGATGAAACCCGCAACTACGAAATCTCAAAGCTCGTCAGCCGTACGGTAATGCCGGTAGGTGCTGTAAAAAAGATCAGTGTTGCGGTCATGGTAGACGGCAAACATGAAGGCGGCGGCAAAGATCAAGAAAAAACCTACGTCCCGCGCAGTGAGGCCGAAATTGTGATCTATACCAATATGGTAAAAAAAGCGGTCGGCTTCAACAAAAAGAGAGGGGATCAGGTTGAGGTGGCGACCATCGCCTTCAACAATGAAAGCCTCCACCAAGAGGTCAAGGAGCTCGACAAAGCTAACCGTTACAGTATGATTTTCTCCGGCCTGAAATATCTGGCAATCGCCTTGGCAGTTCTCTTTTTCTACTTCAAGATCCTTAAACCCGGCTTGCGCTTTCTCGTTTCAGGCCTCAGCGACAGCAGTTCCTACAAATCATCAGGCGCCGATAAAGGAGAAAAAAGGGTCGGAGATATGGCTGACCAAGTTACCGAAAAAGTCGAAATTAATCGCCAGGCCACAGTCATGGATCAAGTCACCTCATTTGCTGCGGAGAGTCCGGAGGAGGTTGCCAAAATTGTCAAAGTGTGGTTAAAAGGACAGACAGCTTAATCCTCAACCTTAACCCTTAAGAATAAAAAATCATGGCTAAAGGCAAAAAAGAGAGCAATCTCAGCGGACGGCAGAAGGCTGCCATCCTTCTGCTCGGACTGGGTGAAGATGTTGCAGCCTCTGTTTTGCAGCACTGCAGCGAATTCGAGCTCCAGCAATTGAGTCAGGAGATTACACATTTAGGGGACATTCCCGGCGAAGTGACTGAAGATATTGCTCGTGAATTCGCCGACACTGTCGGCCATAAGGCGGTCTTTTCCGGCGGCCGCGACTATCTGCGAAACATCTTAGTCAAAACCATGGGAGAGGACAAAGCCGAAAATTTCCTCGACAAGGTTCGAGATTCGCTACGCCATAAACCGTTCGGCAACCTGGCCCATGTCGATGCCAAGGTCATCGCCTCTTTTATCCGCAACGAACACCCCCAGACCGTTGCCCTGATCCTGGCTCATCTCGACCCTGAGCAGGCGGCTGAGATCATCAGCTTGCTACCGGAAGGTATTCAGGGCGATATCATGCTCCGCATTGCCTCCTTAGAAGCTGTCCCGAGGGAGATGATTGATGAGATTGAAACCGTTCTCGATGGCGAGTTAAAAACCACTGGAGGGATGGCCAGCGAAGGCCTCGGTGGAATTGAAGCGGTTGCTGAAGTAATCAATAATCTTGACAAAAATACAGAGTCGGCGATAATGTCCGTAGTTGAAGAAAGCGACCCCGATCTTGCGGATGAGATTCGCAAGTTGATGTTTACCTTTGACGACCTCATCAACGTTGATGACCGTGGCATCCAGTCGATCCTGAAAGAGATTAACAACGAAGACCTCTTGCTGGCCTTAAAATCCGCTATCGAGGAAGTCAAAGAGAAGATCTACCGGAACATGTCTCAACGAGCGGCAACGATGATCCAGGATGACCTTGAAGCCTTGGGCCCGGTTCGCCTTACCGATATAGAAAAAGCCCAACAGGGCATCGTCAAAGTGGCTCGCAAGCTCGAGGAGGAAGGTAAAATCATTATTGCGTCTAAAGGTGGTGGAGGTGATATCGTTGTCTAAAAAAAAACCTCTCAGCAACTTGGCATTTCAGACCCTCACCTACTCCAAACTTGAAGTCCAGACAAAACCTGTATCAGGCTCAAGCAACACTAATGATTTAAAGGAGTTGCAACTACCTCGTTTTACTAGGCCAACCGGGGCAAGCCGATCAAAAGGAAAAATTTCCTCTCCGACAAGTTTCAGAAACGCCAGCTACCCACTCTCAACATCAACGAATGCGAGCCCGACGGAAACCGATAACAACGCTCACCTTGCTGCTCTTGAGCTTGCCAAGCAGAGTTGCCAGCAGACGGAAGAAGAGAAAAACGAGATTCTGATGGAAGCCCGAGAAAAGGCGGCCGAGATCATGGCAGCGGCCGAAGTCGAAGCTGGCAAGATAAAAAAAGAAGTTGAAAAAAGAGCCCGCGAAGAGGGCCTTAAGGCCGCTAGCGCAGAGATCGACAACCGGATATCCCAACTTGACGAACTCCTTGAGCGATTAACCTCCACGCAAGCGTACTGCCGACAAAAACATGAAGAGGAGATGGTGCAACTGGCCTTAAGCTGCGCCCGGCGAGTGATCAATCGCGAGATTTCACTCGATGAGAGTGTCATCACCGACAGCGTTAGAGAAGTCTTTAACGAAAGTAGCGTGCAAGGGAGCATAACCCTATTACTGAACCTTGAAGATTTCCAGCTGATCAATGAACAGCGCTCACAGTTACTCACTGAATTCCCCCAAATCAATAACCTTAAAATCGAAGTTGGTGAAGGCATCGAAAGGGGCGGCTGCATTCTCGAATCTGCAATGGGCCGCATTGATGCCAGCCTACGCAGTAAGTTTGAAGAGCTTCAACGACTTTTGACTACTGGCAACTAATAAAATGGTTGATTTTGAGTCTCTCCGCAGCCGCGTTGAAGCGGAAAAACTATTCCGCTATACCGGCCAGGTTACCAGCCTTACCGGCTTGGTTATCGAAGGCGACGGCCCTCCGGTCTCGGTCGGCGATCTTTGTCGCATCGAAAACCCGCAGTCTAAAACCAGCATCACCTGTGAAACGGTTGGTTTCAGAAATCAGAAAATTCTTTTAATGCCGCTCGGAGAGCTCCAGGGTATCGCCCCTGGAAACCGAATTTTTTCGCTTCGCCAACCAGCCAACATCCCGGTCGGCGAAGCCCTTCTCGGCCGCGTCATTGATGGTCTCGGACGCCCGCTTGATAACCTCGGCGAACTTAACTGCCCGGAACAGATTCCCCTCTATCGTGACCCGATCAATCCTTTTCAGCGCCGCCGAATTGTCTCCCCAATCGATCTCGGCATTCGTAGCGTTAACGGCCTTCTAACCTGTGGTAAAGGCCAGCGCATGGGGATTATGGCTGGCTCAGGTGTCGGCAAAAGCGTTCTTTTAGGAATGATGGCCCGCTACACCAGAGCCGACATCAATGTCATCGCCTTAATCGGTGAACGAGGCCGTGAGGTACGCGAATTCATCGAACGTGATCTCGGCCCCGAAGGTTTGGCCCGCAGTATAGTGGTCGTTGCAACCTCGGATCAGGCACCTCTGGTGCGTCGGCGTGGAGCCTTTCTTGCCACCGCCATTGCTGAATATTTTCGCGATCTGGGCCGCGACGTTCTCCTGATGATGGACTCGCTGACCCGCTTTGCCATGGCGCAAAGGGAGATCGGCCTCTCCATCGGCGAACCGCCAACCAGCAAAGGCTATACGCCATCGGTTTTTTCCCTATTGCCAAAACTTCTTGAACGCGCCGGCCGCGACAACGGCGACGGCTCAATCACCGGGCTTTACACCGTTCTGGTTGAAGGTGATGACCTGACTGAACCAATCGCCGACGCCGCCCGCTCCATCCTCGACGGCCACATTGTCCTCTCCCGACGGTTGGCCGACCGCAACATTTTCCCCGCCATCGATCCATTAAGCAGTAAAAGCCGGGTGATGATCGATGTTGTTCGCCACGAGCAAGTCCAAGATGCCGGTGAACTGCTCAACCTGATGGCCGCCTACCAAGAAGCCGAAGATCTGATCAATATCGGCGCCTATGTCAGCGGCAGTAATCCTCGAATCGATCGGGCCATCGCTCTGCATGAAAAAATCCTCAGCTATCTGCGCCAGGAGATCGACCAACCGGCCACCTTTGCCGACAGCGTCACTCACCTCAAAAAACTTCTCAAACAATGACCTCAACCCTATCAAGCCAAAACCTAACACGTCACCAGATTTCAATATAAACATGTAATGCGGATAACAAGAAAGCTGATTGACAAAAGCAATAGTGATGGACTAAAAAGTGACTAACTGAAGGTTGTTCATTATCCAATGAGATCCTTCTCCCTCCTGCAACATCGGCAAAGGCCCGAGTTGGCTGAAAGCTGTTTGCAGAAGACTTAAAAACAATCTCTTGTTTCAAGGCAGCTATCATGGCAACTGCAGCGGCAAATATTGGACACCCTTCACCTCCCCGGGGAAATCGTACTCGACTCGGCCTGCTCCTGGTTGATGAGGGATTTATCACACCAAACCAGCTACGGGAAGCACTGCGACTGCAGAAGGATAATCCCAAGAATCCAGATGACTACAAGTATCTGGGACAGATACTTGTAGAGAAAAAATATATTGATGCCGATCAACTTCAATATATCATGGGGAAACACGATAAAAATACTCGCCTAGGGGATATCCTGCAGCGCAGTGGAGCCATCTCCGAACAGGAACTTGAATTTGCTCTCAAGGAGCAGAAGAAGAGTGGCAACCCGCTTGGTGAGATTCTCCAGAAAAAATCCCTGATCTCCGAAGAGACCATGCGCCAAGCCCTCTCCACCCAACTCAACATCCCCTATATCGATTTAAGCCGCCTCAACCTTGACCGAAACTTGACCAAAATAATCAACCGCGACTACGCTTTACGACATAATATCATTCCGATATCCATGACCGAAGGCAGCATCACCCTGGCCATGGATGACCCAACCAACAACGAAGTTGTGGCCGAACTTGAGATGTTCACCCGCCTCAAAATCAACATTGTCACATCATCTCGGACCAGCATCCATGAGGCCTTCAAACAACTCTACCCGACAGCAACTCATTCCCTTGAGCCTAATGCGATTGAGCTCAACCATGAAAAGACCCCTGATTTCACTCTTGACCTGGAAGAAGAGCACCCGACATCAATCGGAAAACCCTCGTACGTCGAAGCCCATGAGAGCAAAAGGGCCGACGTCCTGGTTCAACGCATTATCACCTGGGCTATCCAGCAACAGGCTTCCGACATTCATCTCGAAACCCTTGATAAGCACATGGTGGTCAGGTTCCGGATTGACGGCCTGCTCCAGGAGTTCGACCTCGGCGACCTTCAGGATGACATCAACAATTTTCACCGTGAGATCATCTCTCGTATCAAGATTATGGGCAAACTCGACATTGCCGAAAAAAGACTCGCCCAAGATGGTAGCTTCCGTTCCCGCATGAAAAATAAGGGAGAAGAAGCAAACATCGACTTCCGCATCTCAGTGATCCCCTCTTACTATGGAGAAAACATCGTCATTCGGATCCTGGACTCACGCCGCTCCCCGGAAAATATTGAACACCTGGGATTTTCTCCATTAATGACTGAAAAGCTGATAAAACTATTCAATAAAAATACAGGCATCATCCTGGTTACCGGACCCACCGGCTCCGGTAAAAGCACAACCCTGCAATCAGGCCTGTTGAGTGCTTACCGTCCCGGCTTGAAAGTCCTCACAGCTGAAGATCCAATTGAATATGTTCATGATCATTTCATGCAATGCGAGATCAACGAAAAGATCGGGCTGACCTTTGCAAGCTACATAAGGGTCTTTTTACGTCACGACCCGGAGATCATTATGATTGGCGAAATCCGTGATGACGAAACCGCCGAAATGGCAGTCCGGGCAGCTCAAACCGGCCACCTTGTCCTGAGCACTCTACACACCAATGAGTCAATAGGTGCCATTACTCGACTACTAGGTCTCGGCATCGACCCCAACATGATCACCTCATCCCTAATGGGGGTACTCTCTCAACGCTTGGCGCGGCGGGTTTGCCCGCACTGCAAAGGTAGTTATGTCCCGCAAGAAGATCTCCTCAAAGAGTTCTTCGCCATTCCGCCCACCGACATCAACTGGGTTAAAGGGCATGGTTGCCAGGAGTGCAACTACACCGGCTTCAAAGGACGTATTGCCTTGGCTGAACTATGGGAACCCAACCAGCGTGACATTCTTTTAATCAACAAAAGGGCCCCGATGGAAGATTTAAAGAGAAGTGCTGCAAATAGCACCATTCCGATAATTGGCGAGGCCATTATTAAGTTGCAGGCTGGAGAAACCACCCTTGAAGAACTAATCAGGATACTGCCCTATTCATTCATAGAAGCTTACCGCCAAAGCCAATAAAGTGGGCAGTGGGCAGTGGGCAGTGGGCAGTGGGTTAAAGCGCTTTTTTATTGCCACTGCAAGAATATTTTTTACCTTTTATCAAACAAGAATATTTTTTACAAAGGCTTCAGGAGAAAAAAACAATGCCATATGAACTTAAAATAGAGACCGCCTTTGCCGCCGCTCACAACCTTCTCAACTACTGCGGCGAATGCGAAAACTTACATGGCCATAACTGGAAAATTGAGATCTACATACAGGGTTCAGAGCTTGATAAAAGCGGCATGCTGATCGATTTCAAGGTCCTCAAAGAGCACACTGACACTATACTCGACACCCTGGATCACACCTACCTCAACAAGTTGCCAATCTTTGAAGGGTTGAGCCCATCTTCGGAACTAATCGCTAAATACATCTTTGTCGAGCTTGAGAAAAAGCTCGACAAACTCCCGGTCACGGTTCACAAAATTGTTGCCTGGGAATCAGAAAAGGCAGCCGCATCCTACTACCGATAAATTTAAGGAATGAGCATGGCCCCCATCCACGACACCCAGAAAATGCAGGACTTCCGCCAGATTGACATCAACAAGGTCGGCGTCAAAGGGGTAAAATACCCGATTACGGTTCTTGACAAGACCAGCGGCGTACAACACTCTATCGGCTTATTCAATATCTATGTCGGCCTGCCTCACCAATTCAAAGGCACCCACATGAGCCGTTTTGTCGAGGTTATCAATAGATACCACAAAAAAATAGGCATCAACATCTTCCCCACCATCCTTGGGGAGATCCGTGAACATCTGGAAGCGGAATTTGCCCATCTCGAGATAACATTTGACTATTGCATTGAAAAAGAGGCGCCGGTCTCCAGAGCCAAAAGCATAATGATCTACGAATGCACATTCATTGGCAGCCAGACCGCTGAAGAGATGGACTTTCAAGTCAAGATCAAGGTTCCGGTCACCAGTCTCTGCCCCTGTTCAAAAGCGATCAGTGATCATGGCGCCCACAATCAACGCAGCCTAGTCACTGTCAACTTCAGTTTTGCCAAGTTTGTCTGGATTGAGGATATGATCAAAACCATTGAAAACGCCTCAAGCTGTGAAGTTTACCCCCTTCTGAAGAGACCGGATGAAAAGTACGTCACTGAAAAAGCCTATAATAATCCGATGTTTGTCGAGGATATGGTTCGTGATCTTTTCCAAAAACTGCAAAGTGACAAGAATATCACCTGGTTCACCATTGAGGCCGAAAACATGGAGAGCATTCATAACCACAGCGCCTACGCATATGTAGAGAAATACCGCTGATGACAAAGTAAAACATTCAACTGCTTCGTCACCCAAAAACTTCGTCACTGCGGCGTACTATTCGTACGCCTCATTCCTCAGTTTTGGGTGCCTCGCATCTAAACATTTTACTTTGCCATCAGAATTCTAAAAATATCTTTAAACCGGAATATGGCCTACATTTTACTTAAACTCGAAGACGCCAACGACTTGGCTTACCCGAACCTCTTAACGTTATTGATAAAAAGAAAAAATAATTATGGAAATACTACTACTTTGGTTTTTGGCTTATCTTTTGGGTTCTGTGCCGGTCGGTGTTTTGGTCGCTGAATGGTTCAATAGCATTGACCCGCGCAGCCTCGGCAGCGGTAATATCGGGGCCACCAACGTGGCCCGGACGGCCGGAAAAAAAGCTGGCCTCATTACCCTTTGCGGTGATTGCCTGAAAGGTTTGATCGCTGTTCTTGTAGCCCGCTTTTTCGGAGCTGGGGACGGGGTTGCAGCACTCGCCGGATTTATCGCTTTCCTAGGTCACATCTACCCGATCTTTCTCGGCTTCAAAGGCGGCAAAGGGGTTGCGACGGCTTTAGGAATCTTACTGGCTCTAGCTCCCTCGGCAGCCTTTGCAGGAGTTGTGCTCTTTGGTGCAGTCACGGCATGCTCACGCTTTGTTTCCCTGGGTTCAATCACAACCGCCGCCACGATGCCCCTCTTTATCTGTCAGTTCGGCTACAGCTGGAAAATTGTCTATATGGCCCTGGCCATGGCCGCCTTCATCATCTACAAGCACCGCGACAATATCCTACGCC
>DAOWIX010000013.1 GCA_030640695.1 Deltaproteobacteria bacterium
AACAAATCTGCTTATTAACTTCTGAAGGTTCCTGCTACCATAAAACACGGGCCTTGTAAAGATTTTGTTTTAGTTCTGTGGCATCATTACCCGACACATCCGCAGCTCTTCGTCCAAACCATTCTCACACTGTTCAAGTCGGGCCAGCGCCAGAAGAGTTCCGGCCTCATCGACGATAACAACCTCAGTCTCAGCATTGAGCCTAACTGGAGCTGATAGATTATCAAGCGGCAACGCCATACCGTGGGCAATTTTTTCTCTCATTTCTCGATCATTTACAACAACTCTCTGCAGATGATCGAGATACTCCAAAGGAGGGCGCAACGGCAAACTCTCGTTGGCAGAAGCTTTTTCCAACAACTCATCCAGCGAAGTCGCCTGGTCGAGAGTAAAGAGCCCGCTCGCTTCACGGCGTAAAGACCATATTCGGGCTCCGCAGCCGAGATCACGCCCAACATCAGCAGCTAACGATCTGACATAGGTTCCTTTTGAACAAACCACCCGAAAAGCAACCAGCGGAGGCTTGTAGGACAGCAGCGTAAATGAATCTATCTCAACTTGGCGCTCCGGCGGTGTAACCTCAATTCCAGAACGAGCATAAGAGTAAAGCGGACGCCCCTTATTTTTTATAGCCGAATAGATCGGTGCCACCTGGGTCACAGAACCGATATAACGCGCGAAGACCTCGGTGATCTCTTTTTCACTAAAATTTAGCGACCCCTCATAACGGGCGACAACTTCGCCGTCCCGATCCAAGGTATCACTTTCGACCCCAAGCTCAATCTCCCCGCTGTAAACCTTACGACTCTCATCAAGATATTGAATCAGTCTGGTCGCCCGATTCAGGGCCAGCGGCAGAACTCCGGTCGCCAGAGGGTCAAGGGTTCCAGTATGGCCAACCTTACGACAGCCAAGATGACGCTTGACCCGCGCCACAACCTGCTGAGAGGTCAAACCTTCAGGTTTATCGACAACCAGAAAAACGTCGTCGATCATCAGGAATCAGAGACCGGGAAAGAGTTATCAATGATTGCAAAAACTCGTTCAATCAACTGAGGCAAAGGCCCCTGTAAACGACAGCCAGCAGCATTATGATGACCACCACCACCGAACTCTGCGGCCAAAGCCGCAACGTTAACCGTGCCTCGAGAACGAAAACTTAACTTATACTCTTCGGGGCCAATTTCACGAGCTGTAAAAGCCACTTCAACCCCAGCTATAGAACGTGGATAGTTGACCAATCCGTCACTAAATTCACTATTAGTCCCGGTTTCATCAAACATCTCCTGCGTCACCCAGACCGCTGCCCCCTTACCCGAAGTCGAAATCTGCAAGGTTTCAAGTACGCGACCAACCAATTTTATGCGCCCAATTGGTTGGCTTTCATAGACATGCTGGGTCACACTCCAAGGTTCGACCCCACGAGCAACCAGGTCACCAGCGATTTTAAAGGAACTTGGGGTTGAATTAGAGTAACGAAAAGAACCAGTATCAGTCAGAATGGCAGTATAGAGATTAACAGCCACATCAAGCCTGAAGCCAGGATCAAGACAGAGTACCAGTTCGTAGATCAACTCCCCGGTAGCGCAGGCTTGGGGATAGATAAGATTAATATCAGCAACGGGGTCGGCAGTCAGATGATGATCTATACAGAGGGACTCTGTATAGCCCCGCCATTCGTACAGATCTTTTCCGGCGCGCTCAAACTCACTAAAATCTAGTAGGCAAAGCAGATCACAGGATTGAGGCAGATGATCAACCAGAAATTCAGCTCCAGGCAGGAATTCATAACTATAAGGGAGGGCATCTTGATTGTAAACAATCACACTCTTACCCATTTTTTTCAAGATCAGGGCCCATGCCAGAGAGGAACCGAGAGTATCGCCATCAGGATCAACATGGCTGGCAATCACAATGGTATCAGCTTTTTGCACCGCGGCCAGGGCCAGCGCTTTCTTTTCAGCTTCAATTAAACTCATCTAGGACAGGCTCCTAGAGTTCGTCTTCATTTTTAATCCGGATAAAGATATCTTCCATGTGTGCCCCTTTAACAGTTGTTTTATCATAACGAAAATGGAGTTGAGGAATTCTTTTCAGATGCAGCCGACGCCCCATTTCTCGACGCATATAACTGGCTGTACTCTGAAGACCTTGCAAACTCTCACTCTTCTCCTCTTCACTCCCGAAAACCGTAAAGTAGACGGTCGCATGACTTAAATCAGGGGAGACTTCAACATCCATAATCGTCACAAAACCGATGCGGGGATCTTTAATGTCGCGTTGCAACATAGCCGAGATTTCGCCTCTCAACTGATCTCCGATGCGTTGACAACGCTGGGTACGTGTTTTCATTCAAAAATCCATTTTTTTCAGTCGACAGTAAAAAACTGCCTACTAGAGCTTAGCAGCAACCGCTTCTACAATAAAGGCCTCGATCACATCTCCGGGTTTGATATCGTTATAGTTCTCAATACCGATACCGCATTCAAATCCGCTGGCCACCTCTTTGGCATCATCCTTAAAACGTTTCAGAGATGAAATTTTACCCTCGACAATGACAACATCATCGCGAAGCAAACGAACTTCTGCGTTGCGTTTCATTTTACCATCGATAACTCGACAACCGGCAATCATACCAACCTTGGAAACCATAAAGGCCTGACGCACTTCAGCTCGACCTTGATAGACTTCACGCATATCGGGAGCCAGGAGCCCCTCCATCGCCAAGCGTATATCCTCGAGAAGAGCGTAAATTACCGAGTAGAGTCGAATGTCGACTTTCTCCTGCTCTGCCAGATGCTGGGCTTTAAGATCCGGGCGTACGTTAAAAGCCACGATGATCGCCTGCGACGCTGCCGCCAGCATAACATCAGCTTCCTTAACCCCACCAACTGCGGCATGTACGACCTCGACCTTAACCTTAGACGTTGCCTGCTTTTTCAAAGCCTCACTGACAGCTTCGACCGAGCCCTGAACATCCCCTTTAACGATAACATTGAGCTGCTCGACTTCGCCCTCTTCCATCTGCTCAAACAGATCCTCAAGAGAGATCTTACTGGTTTTGGAAATATCCTGTTCCCGGGCTTTATGCTGACGGTTTGAAGTCAACTCCTTGGCCTGTTTTTCCGACTTGACGACATTAAAATCGTCACCTGCCGAAGGGGCACCGTTAAGGCCTAAGATCTCAACTGGAATCGAAGGACCGGCACTCTCAATCTGCTGGCCCATATCATCAAGTAGAGCTCTGACCCGACCACTGTAGAGCCCGGCAACAACAAAATCTCCCTGTTTAACCGTCCCGTCCTGAACCAATACAGTCGCCACCGGCCCTTTACCCCGATCAAGACGGGATTCAAGAACCACACCCTGAGCCGGTTTATCGGGATTGGCGGAGAGCTCCATAATCTCGGCCTGGAGAAGAACCATCTCCAACAAGGTGTCAAGGTTAGTCTGTTGTTTGGCTGAAACTTCAACAAAAATTGTATCGCCGCCCCAATCTTCAGATAGCAAACCATGCTCGGAAAGCTGACGCCTAACTTCATCAGGTTTAGCGTTCTCTTTGTCAATTTTATTAATCGCAACAATGATCGGTACTTCAGCGGCTTTGGCATGATTGATCGACTCAATCGTCGTCGGCATCACGCCATCGTCAGCCGCAACAACGAGAATAACAACATCGGTGACTCCGGCGCCACGTGAGCGCATCGAGGTAAAAGCTTCATGACCCGGGGTATCAACAAAAGAGATATCACCCTTCGGCAACGAAACCATATAGGCCCCAATATGCTGTGTGATACCGCCAGCTTCACCATCGGCCACCTTAGTCAAACGAATGGCATCAAGAAGTGAAGTTTTCCCGTGATCGACATGCCCCATAATCGTCACTACCGGTGGACGGACAGAAAGATCTTCGGGGTTGTCAAGAGCTCTCTCGAAAACCAGCTCTTCATCAAAAGCAACATTTTCGACCGTATGCCCATAAGTATCAGCGACCAGACTGGCCGTATCAAAATCAACCATCTGGTTGATAGTTAGCATAGAGCCCATAGTCATCAGCTTGCCAATCACTTCTCCGGCTTTGATGCCCATCTTTTTAGCAAGTTCACCAACACTTATAGCGTCAGTAATCTTGACGACTCGTTTAATCTCTTTGGGCATCGTGATCTCAGTCTTCTGGCCAAGTTTCTTTTTACTCCCCCGGCCCCGACGGCCCTTAGCGCCTCGTTCATCATTAAAGTTGAGGTTTTTTATGACCGAACGGCGCTGACCTTTACGACTGCGACTTGCGGCATCACCAGTTGCAGTCTCAGTGGCTGGCTGAACTCCATCTTTCTTGCGGGATTTACGGACTTTCTTGGCCGCTGCAGCCTCTTTACCAGCCGTATCCGGAACCGCTGCCGCAGGTGCAGCTGGACGAGGAGCAGCTCCTCTTGAGGCTGGCCCAGAGCTTTTTGTTTTCGCTTTACTTCGAGGTGGTCGGCCACCGGGCTGGGTTCCTAAATCACTCAACGCGACCCGACCGATAACCCGGGCGCCACGAGGACCACTCTTTTTCCCTGCCTTTTCAACGACCACCGGCTTCTCAACATCTTCACTATCGGGCAAAACCGCCGCACCAGCAACAGCCGCAACGACATCCAGCTCAGATGATGCGGTCTCAACCACCCCCGATCCATCAACTGAATCTGCGCCTGCCGAATCTGTCGACATCGCCGCCGCGGGCTCAACATCCCCGGAAACGCTCTCTGGAACTTCCTCAATCTCGCCTAATTCACTGCCCTCTTCTGCAGCAGATGCAATCTCTGCTGATAATAAGGGCTCAGTTGAGGGTGCCGGTTTTAAATCAGCGACAGACTCTAATCCGCTATCTTCAGAGCTGACAACAACCTCAGAGGGTGTGACAGCAACGTCCGATTCAACCAATCCAACGATTTCTTGGCTTTCAATAGCCGGTGCATCAGATGGAGCCGGAACAACGGTCGGGGCATCTCCAGAATCCACGATTTCCGAAACCTCAATCTCAGATCCTTGGAGGGCATCAACGGTGGCCTCAGATTCGTTTTCAGACTCACAGCTGAGGGGCTCCACAGGCTCGGGGACAGTTTTCTCAACGATCTTCTTACGGCGCCGGCGAACCCCAGTACCAACGCGTTTTTCAACAACATCAGGCCCCTGATTCTCTCGACACCAGGCAGTTACGCGATTGACATCCTCTTCACTCAGAGGGCTGAACTTAGTACTGACCTCAACACCCAAGGTCTCTAAAATCGTAATAAGTTCAGTTTCCTTCAATTTCAGAACCCGCGAAAGTTCATAAACCTTGGTTTTCTTTTTTTCCCGCAGAATCAAGGTTGTCTACCCCCTAATATATCAATTATTGTTTTTGCTTTCAGATTGTAAAAGCGTACGGCTTTCCAGATCCAAAGCCTCTGAACCCAACGGCAAGCGCCCGAAACGACGCCTACCAACAAGAAAAAGGCTCAAACATTCAGTTTTTCTACAAATATAGTAACCCCGGCCCGGAGCCCGGAACTTACTGTCGTAAAGAAGCTTAGCCCCGAGCTGAACCAAGCGACAGAGAGCTTTTTTTTCGACCCGCTGACGACAGACCAGACAAGTACGCAACGGTACCGCCACAGTCTTACTTCTCCAACTCTTCCGGTACTGCAGCACTCTCTTCGTCAGATCCGACATCAGCTAGGATTTCATTTTCCGCAACGCTCAGATCTTCTTCGACCGGTAACGCTACTTCATCGACCTGATCTGCATCGGCTTCACCCTGGACTTGGTCCGCCTCTAGCGAATCATCAGACGCCGATTCAAGCGCCGAAGATTCAAGCGGTGGGCTCTCATCACCAGATTCCACCTCATCCTCTGTATCCTGAACCTCGCTATCTTGACCCGGAACCGGAGGCGGATTTTTAGCGGCCTCTTTAAGAGCATGATAAACGGCCACCGCACGCTCAATCAACAGTTCAGGATCAACCCCTTCGATACCGATAATATCACCAAGTTCAGCGACGGTACTGCCAGCAATATCCTCTATCTTACGAAAGCCATTATCATAAAGCAGCTCCATCGCCGTATTATTGAAACCCTCGAGATCGGCCAGCGGTGAAAAGAGCTGATCAAAATCACTCGCCACCCGAGAGGCTGACTTGACATCCAGTTTCCAACCCGTCAATTTGGCCGCTAAGCGAACATTGAGACCACGGCGACCAATAGCTAAGGAGAGCTGCTCATCAAGAACCACAATCTCCATCATATGTCTATCTTCGTCAAGAATGATTTTATTGATTTCCGCCGGAGAGATAGCGTTACAGACATAACGAACCGGATCTGGATTCCAGCGAATAATATCAATTTTTTCGCCTTTAAGCTCCTGGACGACGTTCTGTACCCGGGATCCGCGAACCCCAACACAGGCACCGACCGGATCGACATCATGATCGCTGGTTGATACCGCAATCTTAGATCTTATACCAGGCTCACGGGTAGCCCCCATAACCTTAATAATTCCTTCGAAAATCTCTGGAACTTCAACCTCAAAAAGCCTGATCAGAAAACCCGGATGGGTTCGGGAAAGGACAATTTTCGGCCCCTTTACGGTAATTTCAACCTTCAAAAGATAAGCCCTGATCCGTTCACCCTGGCGAAAGTTTTCCCGGGGAATCGTTTCGGAACGAGGCAGGATAGCTTCAGTTGAGCCCAAGTTTACAATCAGGTTTCCACGTTCTACCCGCTGCACTGAGCCACTGACAATTTCACCCACCTTCTCGTGGTACTCTTCGTAAATACTCTCCCGTTCAGCTTCACGAATCTTCTGCATGATGACCTGCTTGGCGGTCTGAGCCGCGATTCGGCCAAAATCATCAGTCTCAAGTTTAAGACCCAAACTATCACCAACCTCGGCATCTGGATCAATCTCAAGAGCTTCATGCAGAGAGATCTGATAGTAGGAGTTTTCAACTTCTTCAACAACTTCAACAAATTCGAAGAGCTCTATTAATCCTGATTCTTCATCATAAGAAGCCTCGATTTCTCGAGCCGCACCCAGCTTTTTCTTGGATGCGGTAACCATCGCCGATTCAATTGCCTCAATCAGAATCTCTCTTGGAATATTCTTCTCTTTACTGACCTGATCAAGTATGAAGTTCAAACTCGATGACATAACCTTTAATATCTCTCCATCTATAAAAAATCAATGACCCTGAAGGTCATCAACGGTTAAAATTATTGTAACTATTCAGTGTAAGTAAAAAAGTGTCAAATATTGATATTTTTAGCGAATTCTGGGGACATAACCTGATTCTCCGAAGGAAATCGGGATTGTGTACCCTGAATTCGCGGGTTAGCTGAATAGTTACAAATTATTTAGTAAAGTCGTAAACCAAATTGCACTTGGAGGTTTCATCCAACGGAACCGTAAAGGTTTCACCATTAACATCGACATTCACTGTCAGAGGATCATCCTGACACTCAAGCAAAATCCCTTTAAAACGTCGACGCCCGTCAAGCGGCTTAAGCAGGGTTATTTTAATGGTCTCACCCAGACGCGTCTGAAAATCTTTCGGACGACTTAAACGACGATTCAATCCAGGTGATGAAACCTCAAGATTGTAACGACCGGGAATTGGATCCTCTACATCAAGCAAAGCCCCGAGCATCCGACTGACATGAGTGCAATCATCAAGAGTTATGCCCGCATCCCCTTCCTTGTCGATATAAAGGCGCAACAGCGAGCTCTCTTCACCCTGACCAAACTCCAGATCCACCAGTTCAAAACCAAGATTGAGCAATAGATCTTCAGCCAGGTTACGAACCCGAACCCGCCAGTCCTCATGCTTTTCCAACCCTGCAACCATCATCAAAAATCGCTTATAGAATAAGTCTTAAAAAATCTGTTTTGGTATAAAAAAAGTGGGCTCCTATTAAGAGCCCACTTGCAAAAAAGCTGTCACCAGCCAGAGAAATTTCGCAAACCGAGGCTCTACTACCATCACAAAAAACAAAATGCAAGCTTTTATTAGTTCTCAGTGAGCCGTCGGCAGCGATCGAACTTTTTTACGACGCCATCAAAAAATGTCGGCCGAAAAGATATAAAGCTTGGTTCCAGAGCGCCGCCAACAATCGTCTGCAAGACAGGCTTTCTGGCAGGTATGGGTCAGAAACTCCTCGCGACTCCAACCGTACTCAACCGCCACCTGAGGCAGAAGAAGGCCGGAGGAGCTACCATTGCGAATCAAGAGACCATGCTTCCCGACCTCGATAATATCGGGGTCATCGATTTCACGCAAAGGGGTCAGGATCGAAAGCTCAAATTCGACCTCCGGCCACTCCTGAACTTCAAGCTCGGGAAAGCGGGGGTCATTAAAAGCTGCTGCTATGGCCATCTCGCGAATTGTCTGATAAAGCGGTTTATAAGCTTCTATATAACCGATACAACCCCTTAGCTCGCCATTTTTTTTCAAGGTCACAAAGGCCCCGCGTTTCTCCCTGAGCACCAGACTCTCCGGAACATCATTGGGCCCTTCGCGTCCCTCCAGGCGGGCTTTGATAACGGCGTTCACCTGATCACATAGATACTTTTTTTCTTTTTGAGTAAGACCAAAATCAATATTTTCCTGACTCATTTGATTAACTCCTGAAAAACTAGTACTCAGTTGCGAGCCGTCAGTCGACAGTAAAACCCTGACCACTGACGACTAATTAAAAAATGCCGCCGATAGATAGCCAACCACTCGGCTACTGTCGCCACAGATCTCCCCGGAATGCCGATAGGTAAGGATTTGCGCCCGCTCGGCACCGATTTTTTGGGCCGCCAACATCACACTAAGCAGAGGTCCGGCCCCGCAAGCTTCGGCCTGATTATTTTCGATCAAAGACCAGAAGGCGACCGGATCAAAAGCGGCGACAGACGCTACAATTTGCTGATCAAGCTGACCAGCCTTAACAGCATTATGAAAATGAGAAAGATCCGTACTGGCAATCAGCAAAAGACGGCGGTCGCGGGCCAGGTCAGCTATAATCGCAGCCAACTTTAGAGCCTGTCCCCAACCCTGTTGCCCCATAATCATCGGCAGCAGAGTAAACTCACCAAGAGCGACCTGTAAAAACGGAAGCTGCACCTCTAAAGAGTGCTCATAACGATGGGCTTCGGGAATAAAATTGATCTCCTGATGCTTGTTAATCAGTTCAGCAGCTAACTCATGATCAACTTCTACCTCCCCCAGCGGGGTCATATAATTGCCGACACTGTAGATAGAGATACCATCAAAATAGTGATGATGAGTGGGAGCCACAACTACAACCAGATCAAACTTTTGACCCTCAACAAGCCGATAGGCGTCAGCGGCAACCGCTCCAGAGAAGCAGTAACCGGCATGGGGCACCACCAAGGCCACAGGCTTTAAACCTGCAATAGCGGGAACTTGAGCCTGAAGCAGATAACCCTCAATTTCGCTTCGCAAACTTACTGGGTCATCACTATAGAAGGTGCCAGCCACCGCTGGCGGCCGTGAAATTGCGCAACTCATACAAGCCTCCTGACCCGACATATCCGGGACAAAAGTAGGTTTAATTTAATCATTAAGATATTGCTAATCGGGCCCCGAGAAAGCTGCAATAGAGCTGCAAAAGACGCTTCTCATCATCATTAAAGGGAACCGTTTTCAAATTACGTAAAACCAGTAAAACACCGAATGATCCCGACGTCCGCAGATGTTTCAGGGGCAGGGCCAAAACCCGTTCAGGAGCCCAAAATTCGGTTTCAAGGTCAGCGCCCAGAGCCCCCTCAGGAGGCCGTCCCGAAGTTGCAAGCTCACCCCTGACAAAAACCTGATTGACAATATTATCCTGATCTGAAGCCAACGCCTTGCGACCCAGACTTTCGGCGATCTCACCACTCCCGTAACAAAAGCCAGGAGCCAGCCCCAAACCTTTGGAACCCGGCAGATAGATGATTAGAAGCTCAAGCCCCAAAGCTGAAAAAAGCTGGCCGGATGCGGCCTCGACATAAGCGGAAAAACTTTCATGTAAAACTGCCAGCTCAGAGAGTTTTAAGGTGATTTCAAAGAGCTCTTCACGATCCACATGTTTTTTCACAACCTTACAGCCGGGATCAAGTCGCAAATCGTCAAGAGCGATATCGAGAGAAGCGGCAATCTCGGCTATTCCATCAGAAAGATTTTCCAGCAAAGCCAAGAAATCGGGTTCACTGATCCCAAACACGGCTCCGGCCCGCAAACTTAAATCTTCAACTTTTTGCCGATATAGAGATTCATTGTCGAAAACTGTTGAAACCCCATCCCGACCTTGCAGATCCAGCAGATGGGCCATCTGATTGGCGAACATCACATAAGCGCCAAGCCCTGGTAACGACTCGTCAAAATAACGCCAATCGGGTCCTGGGCGATGACGACCGATAACCCGAACCAACTCAATCGGCAAACCCCAGGATTGGGCAAGCAAAGAGCCCACCTCTTGATGATTACAGTAAAACGCTTCACTTTCGGCCCGACAAAGATCAAACTCCGACTCTAAAGAACAACGTTCAAGAATCTCGGAATAACTCTCCCCGTGCAGATGACCAATGATAAGTTTACCGACATCGTGTAGCAAGCCACCGACAAAAGCGACCTCGACCTCGTCAAAACCGTCAGCCTGGGCAAGCCCTCGGGCGAGCAGTGCTGTAGCTAGAGAGTGGCGCCACAAACGTCGGTAGACCGACCAGCGCGGCAACAGCGTAAACATCTTAGAGACACTTAAACCTAAAACCAGGCGACGAATATTATCAAACCCTAAAATCACAATCGCCCGACTGACGGTATTGATATTGGTTCCCCTGGGGTTGTAAAAGGTTGAGTTCGCAACCTTTAAAACCTGGGCCGTCAAGGCCGGATCATCAAGAATCACCCGCCCCAGTTCCTCCCCTCCGATCTCGGGATCTTCGAGAGCCGTTTCAACTCGCAAGAGAATCTGCGGCAGCTGTGGAATCCGCTTTTCGGTCTCAAGAAAACGTTTAACCTGAGCCAGGGCTTTGGCTTTGCTATCGACAATCGTCATTTCATTAAACCTTATTGGTGCCGACTCGCACCTCAACCTCAAAAATAACCTGGCACCCTTGATCGCTACCACCGATCTTCATGGAACCACCGAGCTTGGAAGCGATCAGGCGAGCCAGACTCAAGCCCACCCCCCAGGCCGGACGGCCCTTGCCGGAACCTCCACAGACAAAAGGCTGTTGCAGCTCTTTAAGTTTCGCCATCTCAATACCAGGGCCGGTATCTCGAATCGTCACAGTTAATCGTGAAACCCCTTCCGAAATGACTGTAACCTCAGAGTTGCAAACCACAATCCCGCCGGAGGAGCTGTTCTGTACAGCATTTTCGAGAATCTCCCAGAGCATTACTCGCAACAATTCGGCATCTGTCACAACCCGCTCCGGAAGCTCCCCAACAGTCTGAAACATGACAGTCAAGCCAGCCGGTTCAGCCCAAACTTTAACAGCTGCATCAAGCTCGGCAAAAAATTGGGGCAACTCCAGAACACCATCGTTGAGTCGCCTTTCACCTATCTCGAGAGCATTAAAAAGGAAAACTTTCTCAAGGCCGCTGATCGCATCCCGGCAAGTCTGCTTAATTTCAACTACAAGTTTGCGGCTCTCCTCATCAATCTCCCCCATTTCAAGATTAATCGACTGACTCGCAATATAGTTCAAAACTCCCTGCACCCGCTCCAGTGAACGCCGCTGGGCGTTGGTTTTGCGAAGGTAGATTTCGCTGGCCACCTTTTTGGTTCGGGAAACAGCTTTGCGACCGTCATCAACCTCGTCCTTGAGATGCAGGTTATCAGCCTGCAGCAGCACCGCCTCCCGGCGCTCTTCAACCCGGCGTTCAAAGAGTTCGAGCGCTGCCGTCAAGGCCGGCTTGATATCATTGTCAATACTCCAAGGCTTGGTAATATAACGAAAAATCCGCCCCTCATTGACCGCAGCCAGCACTGTGCTGGTGTGTGAGTAACCGGAGAGCACCAGGCGGATAACATCAGGATACTTTCGCGCCACTTCCTGAAGCAGCTCAAGCCCGTTCATCTCCGGCATCTTCATATCGGAAACAATTACCTGCACCGGTTCAGCCGCTAGAATTTCAAGGGCTTCCATACCACTTAACGCAAAAAGGGCGCGATAGGGTTCGCCGATGAGGCCCCTTTTAAGGGATTTCAAAACCCGCTGTTCATCGTCTACAAAAAGTATACAATGCTTTTTTTCGACTACCATCCACGACACCTCATTAATATCTAACCCTCAAGGAGTATAGCTCCATCCTGGTCACGATCAATCCGCGAAATCCCGGGGTATATCTGTTCGATCTGCTTGACCAGTTGCGCCTGCTCCTTAAGACGTTCCTTAAGATCCCGATTTTCGCGGCGCACCTCCTCCAATTCAAGAGCCCGGATAACGGTCCAGTAGAGATCGTGATTATTCCAGGGTTTAAGAATAAATTTGTAGACGCCAACCTCATTGATGGCCCGCAACGTAGTTTCCAGATCAGCGTGCCCGGTCAGAATAATCCTGATAATCTCCGGCCGCATACGACTGACCTCGGTCAGAAACTCAAGCCCATCCATCCCCGGCATCAGATAATCACTGATCACGAGACGCAGATCAGGAGTTTTCTCAACAATCCGTAGCGCCTCTTCAGGGCTGGTTGAGATTTCAACCTTAATAAAACTGGAGACCGCAAAGATCCGGCGCACAGCATTAACCACCCGAGTTTCATCATCAACCACGAGAATCCGACAGCAACCCTCTTTAGAGTGTTCAAGTGTCATAAACCATCCTCTCTACTCGGCAAAGTTTAGAGCTTTTGCCATGCGCCGCCACTCAAAGGAATTTTCAACCATGGCCAGAACCTCGGCCGGCCTTAAAGGGTGAATCATAAAGGCGTAAAGACCAGCCTGGTTGAGACTCTCGGCAAGAGTTTCCATATCCTTGCGTTCAATCAACATAACCCGGGTCACCTGTGGCCACAAACGACGACAGTCGACCAGGAAACCAGCCCCATCTCCATCGCTAAGTTGCCGGGCACAGATAACCATATCGACCTCTTTAATCAGAATCCGGGCCGCAGCGAGAGAGTCAGCAACAATCAGCTCATAACGGGCAGACGGTAATGAATTCTCAAGTTCAGCTATTTTTTCAAAAGTCACCCCGACCAGAAGCAGTCGACGCCGAGTTTGGGCCGTTCCGGAACCTTCAACCTTAGTTTCAAGCAAAGAGACAAAAAGATCGACGATCTCTGGATCAAACTGGCTGCCCCGATTATCCAAAAGCTCCTGTATCGCAATCTTAAAATCGAGGGCCCGGCGATAGGGGCGACTTGAGGTCATAGCGTCAAAAGTGTCGGCCACCGCGACAATCCGGCCCCCTAAAGAGATCTCTAAAGCCTTGAGACGATCGGGATAGCCTTTACCATCCCAGCGTTCATGGTGCTGACGAATGACAATACTGGCCGGCCGCAAGTAGTCAATCTTGCTGGTCATCTCAAAACCTAAAACCGGGTGACGCTGAACTTCCCGAAACTGCTCGTCACTAAGTGGACCATTAATATTGAGAATCACCTCACTGACCCCAATTTTACCGCAGTCATGGAGCAGGCTGGCGTAAACCAGGTCGCGGCAAAAGCTTTCGGAGAGATTTAAAGCCAACGCCATCTGCAGGGCGTAATCACGAACCCGGCTACAATGACCCTTGGTGTAAGGGTCTTTAAGCTCAACCGCTTCCGCTAAAGCCATTACGGTCTCAAGGTTGGCTCTGGAAAGCTGATCCGCAAAGGAGGAGAGTTGGTCAAGATTTTCACGCCAATTTCGCAGAACCGTACGGACAGTCTCGACCAATTCGGCATTATTCCAGGGTTTGGTGAAAAAGCGGTAGACCTCACCCTGATTAATCGCCTTGACAACAATATCCATCTCGGCATAACCGGTCAGGATAATCCGTACAGTGTCAGGATAAAGCTTCTTGACCTCATTCAAAAGTTCAAGACCGCTCATCACCGGCATACGCTGGTCACTGACAATCAGGGCAATCGGCTGTCGGGCCATGATTTCAAGGGCTTGAGCGCCGCTTTCGGCGGTCACTAAAGCCCATTCAGAACTCGCCAGAACCCGACGCAGGGCATTTAAAACCATCTCTTCGTCATCAACTAAAAGAATGGTTGGCTGTTGTTCAGCAAAATCCATCATTAAAACCTAATACCTATTCAGCGATTTGACATTGCTCCCGGAAACGACCGGGGATTTCGACTAAGGTAAATATTTCAGGATCAAGCGGTTGGATGTTTTGAGCCTCCTCCGCAATCTGGACAAGATGGTCGGCCACATGCAAAAGGATAATAATCTCCTGGTTGCTTTGAGCGGCCACTAAAGGATTGTTGTGGTAGAGGGCCGCTTCAACCATGGGATAGGGCATGTTCCACCAGTTTAAAAGAAAAGCCCCAAGCCGGGCATGATCGACACCAAGCACCTCCGCCTCCAAAAAAGTCGGGTTCTTCTCGGGGTACTGCTTCTGCAAGGCAACTATTCTGGTCAGCTCATCCGGGAAATATTTAAGCATCACCAGAATCCCGACATTGTGCAAAAGACCGACAGAGGCGACATTTTCGGGGATTTTTTCATCATGAATAAGTTCATACATCTCACTGACCAGACCGTTACAGGTCACCGCATGTTCCCAGACTGAGTCGATCGAATAGGGGCCTGAGGCGGTCGCTGCCAGGGCCGCAAAGACCGCACTGCCGGCAACAATATCTTTTAAAGTCATCAAGCCGATGAAAACAGCCGCTCTTTTTAAGGAGGCTGTACCACTCTTGAAAAAAGCGGAGTTGGCAACCTAAAGAACCTTGGCGGTCAGCGCCGGATCCTTCTCAATGACTGCAACAATCTTATCAAAATCAGCATCGGCATCGATCAGCGCCATCACCTGATGGTAGATTTTCGGCAGAACCGGCAGTTCATCAAC
>DAOWIX010000123.1 GCA_030640695.1 Deltaproteobacteria bacterium
AAAAAGAGGATATTCTGGCCGGTATGGAGTCGGGGGCTGACGATTTCATCACTAAACCTTTTGACAAGGACGAACTTCTGGCCCGCCTCAAGGTCGGCCTTCGGATAACCGATCTTGAACGAGATCTCGCCCAACGCAACCAGGAGTTGGAAAAGATCAATGAACGCATGCGTCGAGATCTTGAGGCAGCAGCCAAAATCCAGCAATCCCTTCTACCAACCCAACTGCCGGAATGCGAAAAAGTCAACTTTGCCTGGAAGTATGTTCCCTGCGACGAACTCGCCGGCGACACCTTGAATCTTTTTTATCTTGATGAAGATAATATCGGCCTCTATCTGCTCGATGTCAGCGGTCATGGTGTCCCCGCAGCTCTGCTCTCTGTCAACCTCTCCCGCATCATCAACCCTAATCCGGGACAATCGGATCTTCTGAAAGAGCAAATCCCCGGCACCCCCGGATACCATCTCGTACGACCCGAAGAAGTTGCCGACCGCCTCAATCAACGCTTCCCCTTAGACAGCAGTACGGAACAATATTTCACCATCCAGTATGGCCAGTTAAATGTCAAATCAGGATCCTTAACCTTCATTTCGGCCGGCCACCCACCGATGATTCATGTAAAGGCCGATGGCAGCAGCCAGGCTATCCAGGTTCGCAGTATGCCGATCGGTTTTATGGTTGGTGTCGGCAAAGTCTACAAAGAACAGACGCTGGACTTGAAAGCGGGAGAGCGACTCTATTTCTATTCAGACGGCATTATTGAGGCAATGAACCCCGAAAGAGAACAATATGGTGTTGAGCGTCTCACAGAAAAGCTTAACAATTCAAGATCTTTATCTCTCAACGAAAGCCTTAATCAAATTTCTGATGAAATTGACCTCTGGACTGTAGGGTTGGGATGCGGGGATGATGTTTCTATACTCGCCCTGGAGATAAAACCTTGACGACTCTGTCATACAGTTGATAAGTGCCGTAAAAGTGAACTTCAAAACTTGACAAATAGCAAACTGGTAGTTATCCTTTTATTATAAAAAAGTCACTCAAAACATAAAAGGTTTTGCGTGGGATGACAATTTTTTTCTTAAAAGGAGGGTATGATTATGGCTATTATCAAATGGGCTCCACCCCATACTGGCTGGGCTCCTTTCCAGGATCTTGTCACAATCCAGGATCGCATCAACAATCTGTTCGAAGGTTCAATGGGTTACAGAGATGATAAAAGCCTTGCCTCAACCACCTGGAAACCACTAGTTGACATCTTTGAAGATGAAGAGGCAATCACTATCAAAGCAGAGTTGCCGGAAGTTAATGAAAAAAATGTTCATATCAACCTTGACGACAACATGTTGACAATCAAAGGCGAACGCAATCTTGAAAAAGAGGAGAAAAAAGAGAGCTACCACCGGGTTGAACGCTACTATGGTTCTTTTCAACGCTCTTTTGAACTACCGACCACGGTTGACCGTGAAAATATTGCCGCAAGCTATGATAAAGGAGTTCTCAAGATTGTCCTACCCAAAAAAGAGGAGAGCCAGCCCAAAAAAGTTAAGATTGAAATCAAGTAACATAAAAACTTGAAAAACTTTAAAGGCCATCGCAACGTAATATTGCGATGGCCTTTTTGTGATAAATCGACTAAGTTCTTGACAAGTGCTAGGCAATCATAATAACTTAACAGTCGCTTTTTTAATCTAATTTACTCTTATAAAGTTTCGTGAAGGAGAAAACTATGGTTCGTACCGAAATCACCCTTTTTCTTAAAAATGTTCCCGGCGAGCTGGCCAAGCTTACTTTGATGTTTTCAGAGAACAAAATCAACATTGATGCCATCACCATCCAGGATGCAACCAGCTATGTCGAAGAACTTTTCAAAGCTCGTGGCAAAACTTTAAAACGCCACGCCACAGCTGCAAGTTACAGCATGATCCAGAAAGAATCGGAACAGTTCGCTCTGGTTCGCCTTTTAACAAATGATACCGACAAGACCATAGATCTGCTCTCCAATGCCGACTATCTCTATGAAATCACCCCGGTTATGGCTATCGAACTCGACAACCAACCCGGCACCCTGGCGGCAACGGCCAAAAAGATCGGTGATGCCGGCATCAACATCAGTTATGTATACGGATCAGTATCCCCATCTGAGGGCAAAACCCTCTTCATTTTCTGTCCCGAAGATATCGACCTCGCTTCCAAGATTTTTAAAAAAGAGTAACAACGTAAAACAATTATGGTAAATTTTACCAACCTAATCCGGCAGAGCCGGATTAGGTTGTTTTCTTGTCTGAAATAGCGGCGCTTATCGATTGAAAGTCTGTCACCGTGGACTCCCTCCCAGAAAAACGGTATAAAAAATCGCGAGTTATGCAGGTCAGAGTAATTTCCAGCCATAGACCAGCGTCAGCACCAGCGAGTAACCTGTGACGGCGTAATACCAGCGCCCGGCAAATTTAGGGGTCTTGATCGGTGCGACGTTGAGGGCGGACAGAACCATCAGGAGAGCGTAGAGAACAGAACCGAAAACCGCAGGACTGACGAGGCCGTCAAAGAGGAAGAGAAAGACCAGGATAATGACATTGTTATCGAGCGCCAAACCCCAGTAAGTGGATTTATCGACCAGACCGAAGACATTGAAATAGCTCAATCGGATCACGCCGGTTGCGACAATAATAAAGGCTCCGGGTATGTACCAGGGGCTGAAATTGCCATAGCTGAGCAGAATAACAGCGGGACAGATACCGAAACTGACAATATCGATCAACGAGTCGAGTTGGCCGCCAAACTCCCCCTGCTCATGGGTTCTACCTTTCATCCGACGAGCGATAATGCCATCGCTCCAGTCAAAGAAGACCGCCCAGATCAAACCGATCATGGCGGCTGGGAAATTACCTAGAAAAGCGAAATAGATGCCGAATATTGCGCAAAGGAGTCCAACCAACGAACAGATGTTCGGCAGATCCTTCGCGTAGCAAAGTATGGCTCTGGGAGCTTTTGGAGATTCACTCATGAAATTTTCTCCGAACCAACAATTTCACCTAAGGCCTCAGCCACAATCTTGTTTTCGGCCTGGGTGCGGCTGGCAATGCGGATGTAACGATCAGATTCCGGCATCGTCTTGCCCTGGCAGTGCTTAATGTAGATATTGTGCTCAACAAAAAG
>DAOWIX010000141.1 GCA_030640695.1 Deltaproteobacteria bacterium
GGACAGCACTGAAAATGAATAACATAAAGGTGATGGAGATGAATGAAATGAAAGAGAAAGTGGGGGTCATTGACGTTCCTGATGAGAGAGGTTACTTCGGTGCCTATGGGGGACGCTTTGTGCCTGAAACCTTGATGGCGGCACTGGATGAATTAACCAAAGCCTATGAGATCTATCGTTGTGATCAGGCTTTTCAGGAAGAGCTCAAAGGTTGGCTTTCAAGCTATTGTGGGCGTCCGACGGCTCTCTATCGGGCAAAACGACTGGCTTTAGAGTTGGGTATTAAAGAGATTTATCTTAAACGTGAGGATCTGGCTCATACCGGGGCTCATAAGATCAATAATACTATGGGCCAAGCCCTGATGGCCCGGCGCATGGGAAAAAAGCGTCTCATCGCTGAAACCGGCGCCGGTCAGCACGGCGTCGCCACGGCTACGGCCGCAGCTCTCTTCGGGTTAGAGTGCGAAGTCTATATGGGGGAGAAGGATATTGAGCGCCAAGCCATGAATGTCTGTCGTATGAATCTTCTTGGGGCCAAAGTAATTCCGGTTACATCTGGTAGCAAGACTTTAAAAGATGCGACCAATGAGGCAATCAGGGATTGGGTGACCAATGTCGGCCATACCCACTATAGTATCGGCTCAGTTGTTGGGCCGCATCCTTATCCGTTAATGGTGCGTGACTTTCAGAGGATTATCGGGATTGAAACCAGGGCTCAGATTATGGAAATGCACGGTTGTTTGCCGGACTACATTTTCGCTTGTGTTGGTGGCGGCAGTAATGCGATTGGGATTTTTCACCCCTTTCTTGAAGATGACCTGAAGATGGTTGGCGTTGAAGCGGCCGGCAGCGGTATTGAGAGCGGCGCTCACTCAGCTCCCTTGTGCGCCGGAGAACCCGGAGTCCTGCACGGTTCTTTAAGTTATCTTTTGCAGACTCAAGATGGCCAGATCGAAGAGGCCCATTCAATTTCAGCCGGTCTCGACTATCCCGGAGTTGGTCCTGAACATAGTTTTTTACACGATGAGGGTCGGGTTGAATATATCTCAGTAACCGACGATCAGGCGCTTGCGGCTTTGCGTCTTTTGTGCCGGGTTGAAGGGATCATTCCCGCTTTAGAGAGCGCGCATGCGTTGGCCGGAGTGGTCTCCATGGCACCGCAGCTTAAAGAGCAAATCGTGGCTATTAATCTTTCCGGTCGTGGTGACAAGGATGTTGCCACTTTAGCCGCTCTGGAAGAGCAGGAGGGTGAGTGATGCAGCGTTTAAATAATAGCTTTGCTGAACTGAAAAAACAGGGGCGCAAAGCCCTGATTACTTTTATCACGGCCGGTGACCCCGATCTTAATGCAACCTGCGATCTGGTTGATACCCTGGTTGCCGCCGGGGCCGATATTGTCGAACTTGGTGTCCCTTTCTCCGATCCTCTGGCTGACGGGCCGACGATTCAGGCAGCTTCTACCAGATCTTTGGCTCAGGGCACAACCTTGAAAAAAATTATTGCCACAGTTAAAGAGATTCGCCAGCGTACCGAGATCCCTCTGATTTTGATGACTTATTATAATCCGCTCTATCACTATGGTTTGAAAAAACTTGTCGACGATGCTACCGATGCCGGGGTTGACGGCCTTATCGTTCCCGATCTGCCTTTGGAAGAGTCGGCTGAGTTGCGCCTGTTAGCTGCCGATAAACTTGCAATTATCCCTCTGGCGGCGCCGACCACACCTGATAGCCGGCTTGCCGATATCGTCGCGGCTGGTAGTGGTTTTCTCTATTATGTCACAGTTACCGGGATTACCGGTGCGAGAACCAGTTTGCCGGAGGAGCTTTCGCACTCTTTAGACCGGGTCAAAAAAATTGCCGACACTCTGCCGCTGGCAGCCGGTTTCGGAATTTCAACCCCGGAGCAGGCTCGTAGCGTCGGGCGCCATGCCGATGCTATTATTGTCGGTAGCGCCCTGGTTGAGATTGTCGCCCGCAGCGGTGCTTCTGCCGCTGGCCGTAAGGAGTTGAGCGAGCGGGTCAAGGCTTTGCGTCAGGCCCTGGATTCTGAATAATTTAAGTTGTAGTAGAAACTCAAAATTGGGATTAAACAAAACATTATACTTGACAAGGTTATGGGGTTATGTCAAAAGGGGGCGAGTCACTACATCCGAGCCGTTATCGTCAGCGTAGCTATCGTCGGGCAACTGCTGCGGATGATTTTTTTTTCGAGGTGCGGGTTGAGGAGAGCGATCTTTGGATCAGTGGTGTGAAACCTGACCTTGAACCTTTGGTTTATGATCGCCTGCTCCACTATCGAAGTTCGCTCAATGCTTTTTTACAACGTCACCCTGAATGGCGGGACAGTTTAGTGCCAATTAATGCAGCAGGCTATCCACTGGTGCCGCCGTTGGCTCGCCAGATGATGACGGCCTCTGAAATTGCCGGGGTTGGTCCGATGGCAGCGGTTGCCGGAGCCTTGGCTGAAGCTGTAGGGCGCGATCTTATGACTTTGTCACCTGAACTGGTGGTTGAAAACGGTGGCGATGTTTTTTTGGCTGGTCGTTCTGAGTATAGTTTGGCAATCTTTGCCGGTACCTCGCCACTCAGTGGCTCTCTTGGTATTAAAGTCTCAGCCTCATCCCCTTTCAGTTGCGGGGTTTGTACATCGTCAGCCCAGGTGGGGCACTCGTTAAGTTTTGGTCGGGCCGATGCGGTAACCATTGTTGCTGTCAATGCCGCTTTAGCTGATGCCGTGGCTACGGCTATGGCCAACCGTGTGCAGAAAAAAGCCGATCTTGCCCGGATCGTTGAAGGTGCTTTGGCTTTAGACGGGATTATCGGTGCCGTGGCGGTGCTGGGATCCGATCTGGCGGCTGGCGGCGATCTTGAATTAATTGATATATTATCTTGAAAAAGGGATCTTGCATGAAGAGAATTTACGTTCTTCATTTTAATCAAAATAATTACGATAAACCCATAGTTTATAAGCTTATCAAAAATTACGATTTAGTGGTAAATATCTTACGAGCCGTGATCTTGCCGCGCAAGGAGAGCTATCTGGTTCTTGAGATCAGCGGTGACGAAGTTCTTATGGAGCAGGGCCTGACCTATCTCAAAGAGAGTGGTGTCGAGGCTGAATCAATCAGAAAGAGTGTTAAACGTAATGAGGATATCTGCACCAGTTGCGGAGCCTGTACGGCAATCTGTCCAACTGGAGCTCTCGATATTGAAAGACCTTCGATGAAGGTTATTTTTGCACAGGAAAAATGCAGTGCCTGTGGGCTCTGTGTCAATGTCTGCCCACCTCGGGCAATGGAGGTAAACTTTTGAAACTTTCTACTAAAGGACGTTATTCAGTTCGAGCCATGGTCTCATTGGGGATTCTCTCGAACACGCAAACCGGCCCTGTATCTCTCAAGGATATAAGTCAAGTTGAAGGGATTTCCGTCAGCTATCTAGAGCAGCTCTTTGTCCATTTGCGACGTTCAGGGCTGGTTAAAAGTGTCCGGGGCCCAGGCGGCGGCTATCACTTTGCTCGCCAACCTGAGGATATCTATCTCGATGAGATTATGGCGGTTGTCAAGGAGTCGATTAACCCGGTTGATTGTCGGAGTTGTGAGAATTTTGAGGAGTTGGCATGTGATTCTGCTGAGTTGCGTAATGCCTGCTGTGTAACGCGACCTATGTGGGAAGATCTCGATGAAAAAATTGGTTCTTTCCTGAAATCAATCTCTCTTGCCGACCTGCTAAAGGGCCGCAAGGCCTAACCCGTTATAGACGGAACCAAGCAGCTTTTTAAATTTTGCCAGGAGCCGGCATTTTAGCCGGCCTTTTTACGTTTACGGGCAGAGTGAAAATGGATAGCGAAAAAATTTATTTAGATTACAACGCAAC
>DAOWIX010000114.1 GCA_030640695.1 Deltaproteobacteria bacterium
AATAGCTGTTTCTTACTCATATTCTGTTGTCAAAGATCTGTTGAGCAATATTAATTGGCTGGTGAGGGTCTTGGCTTCGCCAGCCAAGATGATTGCCTCAGATTGTCGCGTCTGAGATGACGAGTTTCTGAGGGAACTCTAATTAGAGGTTTTTAAATGGCAAGGCCTAAAAATTTGATTCTGGCCGGTGGTGGGCATGCCCACCTCTTGACGCTGGCCAATCTCGATAGATTCATTGCCGCAGGGCACCGGGTTACGGTTGTCCAGCCCTCTCCCTACCATTACTATTCCGGTATGGGGCCGGGGTTGTTGGGTGGAACCTGCAGTGCCGCAGAGATTCGCTTTGCGACTAAAGAACTGGTTGAGAAGAAAGGCGGCACTTTTCTTAATGATAAAGTTATCAAGATTAATGCCGGAGAGCAGACTTTAAATCTGGCATCGGGTGCAACTCTCTCCTACGATCTTCTCTCCTTGAATACGGGAAGTTATGTGCCGGACGATCTTATCAAAGATAAAACTGCCAAAAATATTTTTACCGTCAAACCGATCGAGACCCTGCTTGCGGCCCGGGCTTACATTACAAAAAGGATTAAAGCGCAAAAAGTGACGATCACGGTTATCGGCGGGGGCCCGGCAGCTGTAGAAGTGGTTGGTAATCTCTGGCGCCTGGTGCAGATGGAAGGGGAGTTTGAAACTCATATCAAGCTCTGCGCCGGTAGTAAACTGCTGGCCCGTTTTCCCGAAAAGGTGCGGCAAAAGGTATACGCTTCTCTTAACCGAAGAGGGGTCGAAATTATCGAAAAAGGCCATGTTGAGGCGGTTTACAGTGATCATTTTGAACTTAAATCAGGCGAACAGATAGCCTCCGATATTTTTATTCTCGCTCCCGGTGTAAAACCTTCACGAGTGGCGCTTAATTCCGGTCTGCCGACCGGCCCGGATGGTGGTTTCTTGGTTAACCGTTTTCTCCAGAGCCCTCAATATCCTGAAATCTTTGGCGGCGGCGACTGCATCCATTTTACCGACCACCCTTTAGATAAGGTCGGGGTTTACGCGGTGCGTCAGAATCCGGTGCTTTATCATAATCTTAAAGCGGCCTTTGCCGGAAAACCTTTACAACCTTTTGAAGATGTTGGCGGCTACCTGCTCATCTTCAATCTTGGCGATGGTACTGGAGTGCTTCATAAATGGGGCATAACCATTGCCGGAAAGCCGGTTTTTGCTTTGAAGGAGATGATTGATCGAAGATTTGTCCGGCGTTTTCAAGGAGAGGGTAACACTTCTTAAACCTTAAACATTTAATCACAAGGTTTATATCTCAATGTCTGCAAGCGACAATAGCAATCCCAAAAAATTACATTACGCCTGGGTCGTCTCTTTGACCGGGGCGGCGGTACTCTTCTCCTGTCTGGGTTTGGGGCGTTTCTCGTTAGGAATGCTTCTGCCGTCGATGAGTGTCACGCTTAATCTTTCCAATTCGCAGATGGGGCTTATTGGCACCTGTAATTTTGTTGGTTATATGCTAGCGGTAGCTCTGGCCGGTTTTGTTACTAAACGTCAAGGTGCACGGCGGACTATTACCTTTGGTCTATGTCTGGTTGGTTTGACCATGGTCGCCATCAGTTGGGCTGATAGCGTTTTTACTGTGCAAGCCCTCTATTTCTTGACCGGTGTCGGCAGCGGGCTTGCCAATGTCCCGATGATGGGCCTGGTTTCACACTGGTTTTTGAAAAGTACACGGGGAAAAGCCGCGGGAATTATGCTCTCAGGTAATGGTCTGGCCATTGTATTTGCCGGCTTTTTCGTACCTTTTATAAATCATTCTTTGGGGGCTGAAGGCTGGCGCTCGGGCTGGTTGATTATGGGATTAATCTCGGCTGGCATTGCAGTTATGGCTTATGTTCTGTTGCGCAACCAACCGGCCGACAAAAATGTTTCACCTCTGGGCAAAGCTTCGGCCCAATCGCTTAGCGTTGCCGATGTTTCATCCAAAGATGAAAAACCGAAAACTCATCGTGGCACCCTGATCCATCTCGGTCTGATCTACGCGATTTTTGGTAGTACTTATGTGGTCTATGCTACCTTTATTGTGGTCTCAATGGTTAATGAACGCGGTTTTGGTGAAGGTGTTGCCGGGAGTTTCTGGGCGGCAGTCGGTTTTTTAGGGATTTTTTCCGGCCCTCTCTTTGGTTGGATCTCGGATCATCTCGGTCGCAAACAGGGGATTATAATCGCTTATTCGCTGTTTACCATCGCATACGCTCTGGTGGCGACCGATCTACCCAATGTTTTTCTCTATCTTTCGGTCTTTATTTTTGGGGTTTCGGTCTGGAGTCTGCCGACCATCATGTCGGCAGCGGTTGGTGACTACATGGGGCCGGCCCAGGCCGCAAAATCTTTCG
>DAOWIX010000124.1 GCA_030640695.1 Deltaproteobacteria bacterium
TCCTGATAATTCTTAAACTCATCAAAACTTGCACAGCCTGGTGCCAAGAGCACAACATCACCGGGTTCGGCAATGGTCACGGCGCGCTCAACGGCACTTTGCAGATCATGAGCCTTAAAGCCCTTATCGTAATCCGACAGTTGCCGGGAAACTTCGACCGCAGCCCGACCAAAGGGAATTAATTCGCGCAAGCTCTGTTTGAGAAGGCTGTCGAGAATCGTGAAGTCGGCCCCTTTATCGTAGCCTCCCAACAAAAGCACCAAAGGCTGCTCAAAACTGCTTACCGCTTTGATCACCGCATCAATATTGGTAGCCTTGGAGTCGTTATAGAAATCGACCCCGGCCCGACTTCCGACATACTCCAAACGATGGGCAATGCCGGAAAAATCGTTAAGTGCCGAAACTATAACTTTCTCTTTTACCCCCCAGATCAGCGCCGCCAACAGGGCTGCGAGGTAGTTGGAACGATTATGAGCCCCCGGCAGTTTCGGGGTCGGGGCTTTGAGTTCTCTCTCTATATAATTGCCCTCTAACGATCGGGCTTTAATAGTTATTCTATCTTCCAGCCAACTCGCCCCCGATTCAACCTCTTGCTCAACACTGAAAAAGAGAACTTCCGGCACATCTTCTCCGGCCTGATGACGAGCTTGCATGTCGGTACCAAAAGCGTTAAGCTCCGAATCGTCAAGGTTAAGCAGCAAAAAATCTGACCTCTCCTGATTTCGACAAATTGCAACTTTGGCCTCAAGATAGGCCTCTGTGTCCGGATAGCGATCCTGATGGTCGGGAGTCAGATTTAGAATGGTCGCAATCCGGGGATGAAAGCTCTCTATGCCTTCAAGCTGAAAACTACTAAGCTCCAAAATGCCTGCCGCAAATGACTCTTGTGCCATTTCAACCGCCGGTCGCCCGAGATTGCCGCCGACAAAGGTGTTGATCCCGGCCGCAGCAAAAATCTCTCCCATCAAGGTCACAGTTGTGGTTTTTCCGTTTGTTCCGGTCAGAGCCAGTAGTGGGAAGTGACAATGGCGGGCAGCAAGTTCAACTTCCCCGATAATTTGACAACCACTGCGGCGCGCCACTTTAAAAAATGGAAGAGTCAGTGGTACGCCGGGACTAACAACAATCAAATTCCGATTTAGAAAGAACTTTTCACTATGGCCTCCGGTCTCGATATCGCTAATGCCGATATCTGCCAGAGTTTGCAAAACCTCATCAAGATCAGTTTCTGAGCGCTGATCACTACAGGCCACGGCCCAGCCTCGTAAGTGTAAAAATCTAACGGCGGCAATGCCGCTGACCCCAAGGCCGACAACCAGAGCCTTTCTTTTTGATTTATGATTTTGCGTCTCTATCATCTTAATTTCAATGTACTTAAAGCAAAAAGAGCAAGAATCAGGGCAATAATCCAGAACCTGACAATAACTTTAGGCTCAGCCCAACCCTTCAATTCAAAATGGTGATGCAGTGGAGCCATGCGAAAAACCCGTTTACCAGTCAGCTTGAAAGATGCCACCTGAATAATCACCGACAGGGTCTCCAAGACAAAGATACCACCAACCAGAAAGAGCAGGATCTCCTGCTTGGTGACCGCGGCTACGGCCCCCAGTCCGGCCCCTAAAGCCAGGGAGCCGACATCACCCATAAAGATCGCCGCCGGATAGGTGTTGAACCAGAGAAAACCTAAAGCCGCTCCGATCATCGCACCGCAAAAAATCGCCGTCTCGCCAACCCCGACGACATATTGAATCTGCAGATATTCTGCCAACAGACGATGGCCGGCGACATAACTGAAGATCATGTAAACGGCAAAAGCGACCAGTGAAGGCCCGGTGGCCAAACCGTCTAGACCGTCGGTCAGATTAACCGCATTTGAAGTGCCAACTACGACAATTGCCATGAAAGGGATATAGAGAAGACCAAAATCTGGTAGAAGTCGTTTAAAAAAAGGCACCGTCAGAGTCGTCGAATAGCCCGGCAAAAGATAGACGATAGTCGCAAAGACCGAAGCAATAATAAATTGGGCGGCAAGTTTCTGGCGGGCTGAGAGACCGGTTGAATTGCCTTTGACAAGTTTTCGATAATCATCGACAAAACCGATTGCACCAAAACCCAAAACTACGGCCAGAACCAACCATACATAAATTTCCGTAAGATCGGCCCAAAGTAGAGTGGCGACCGTAACCGAAAAGATGATGAGAACGCCGCCCATAGTTGGGGTTCCGGTCTTGACCTGATGGCTTTGCGGCCCATCCTCACGCACTACCTGTCCGATCTGCAAATCCTTGAGCCAGGCAATGACCTTGGGCCCCAGGTAAAAAGCTATAAAGAGCGCGGTCAGAGCCGCATAGATGGCCCGAAAAGTAATATAGCGAAAGACATTAAAACCGGACCAGAAATTATGCAGAGGATAAAGAATATGGTAGAGCATCAAACAGCCTCGAAATAGTTCAAAAGAGGATCAACAATCTTTTCCAGGGCTAAAGCCCGAGAACCCTTGATCAGCACTAGAGGTTCAGCCGGCAGACGCTGTTGCAACAGAGTAACAGCGTCTGTTTGAGCTCCAGCCGGAAACATAAAGATACGCTTGTCCGGCAAACCGGCAGATCGAGCAGCATTCGCCATATCTTCTACGGCACCGCCCAGCAGGACCAGCAGATCGGGTCGCAACTCAGCCACCCGGCGTCCGATACGCTGATGTAAAGACGCACTCTCTTGACCAAGCTCATTCATATCGCCTAAAACCAAGGCCAGAAAACGCTTTTCCCGCCGTTCGGCAACGGCAGTCAGGGCTGCCTCCATCGAGTCAGGATTGGCATTATAGGCATCATGGATCAAAATTCCCGCCCCTTTTCCGAGTTCATATCTTTGCATCCGACCGGCCAGATTTTGAAAGCTCTCCAAGGCTTTGGCAACAGAGTCCGCTGTCACCCCTGATAAACAACTGCCGGCAGCGGCGGCCAAGGCCCCGTTCATCACGTTATGACGCCCCCAGCAAGGCAGTTTGATAGTTGCTTTTTCGTCGCCCTTGGCAAAAACAAAACTCAAACCCTCTGGAGTCAACCAGATTTCTGAAGCTTTCACTAACTCTTGCGCCGTCCCATGCGCGACATGTGCCCCGTGCGAGGTAACCGGCAGAAGGCCGATCTTATCCGGTAAACGCTCACTTACGGCGACCGGTACCATATCAACCAAATAAGGATCATCAGCATTATAGATTACAGTGCCACCCACTTTAATCTCGTCGATAACCTCACACTTAGCCCGAGCTACGGCGACCAAAGAACCCAAGCCCTGGAGGTGAGCTGCGGCAATATTTGTCAAAACCGCATAATCGGGCCGCGCGATGGCAGCCAAACAAGCGATTTCACCCGGCTCATTCATGCCCATCTCAAGTACTGCCACCTGACAATCGTCGGGCATTGCAAAAACTGTCAAGGGCAGGCCAATACGATTATTAAAATTCCCAGCTGTTTTATGAACTCGAAAATGAGGTGCCAAAAGATGGGCCAACATCTCTTTGGTCGTTGTTTTACCGTTGGAACCGGTCACCGCAATCACAACCGGCGCCACTTTCTCCAAACGCTTTCGGGCTAAAGTTGCCAGGGCTTTAAGACTCTCACTAACCGGCAAAAAAAGAGTCTGCGGATGGCGTTGTACTAAATTGACAAACCCTACGGAACCCTCTTCAACAACCACCGCCACGGCTCCATTGGTAATCGCCTGATCAATAAAATCATGCCCATCAAAACGCTCTCCCCGGAGAGCCACAAAGAGTTCACCCGGGCACGGCTTACGGCTGTCTATAGTGATCCCGGTCAGTTCAAAACCGAGATCAAGGCCAATACATCTCGGCAGAGCCTTTACCTGAAGCAGATCGGCCAGTTGCCCGAGTTTCCAGTAATGATGTCTGTTAGCACTCATTTCAGATCTCACTACTCAATTGAAAAACAAAATCAAGCCCAGGCTCTAAAAGGGTTCCCGGAAGCGGCTTCTGGGCCACGATCCGCCCCTGACCTGAAATCTCCAGACTCCGACGATAACCGCCGACCAGAACCAATGCATCGCGAATCGTCTGACCGGTAAAATCCGGCATCACTTTTGTGGTTTTCATTAAATTTTCGGCAATTTCAGTCTCATGAACTTCCACTACAGAGTTGGAAGGTTCCTCATTTAATGGTACTTTAAGACCGGCGAACTCGGCCTCGGAGGCATAATTAAAATAACTGACCAGACGTCGGTTGATCCGCTGAAAAGCCGGGGCCGCGACCACGCCGCCGTAAATTGAACTACGGGGTTCGTCTATCATCACATAAACAACTTTTCGTGACTGACCGGCTGGTGGATCAACATATCCGACAAATGAAGCCCAATAATCACTATGAGAATAACTCTTCTCGACAAAATCAAATTTTTGCGCGGTACCGGTTTTTCCAGCGACCCGGAAACCGGGAATACGGGCTTGGGGTGCGGTACCGTCATCCTCGACCACCAAACCCAAAGCTCGATCGACCTGTTGCGCCACGACAGCGCTGCAAACCCGCTCTGATGATTTTTTGACTGGGTGTTCATAAACCGTCCAGCCGCCGCCGCTGACAATCTTGGAAACCAAATGCGGCGTCACCCGATAACCACCATTAGCCAGAGCCGCATAGGCGGCCACCAACTGCACCGAAGTCACAGCAACCCCCTGACCAAAAGCGAGATTACAAAGATCAATGGGTCGCCACTTACGCCAGGGACGCAAGCGACTGGAAGGTTCATGGGGATAATCTATACCGCTAGTCGAGCCGAAACCGAAATTTTTCAAGACCGTATCAAATCGCTCTGCCCCTACTCGATCAACAATTTTTGAACAACCGATATTACTGGAGTACTTCAGCACCTCATCAAGGCGTAACTTACCATATTCGTGGGTATCATGAATCGTGCGACGGCCGACTTTAAAACTTCCCTCTTCACAATCAATGAGATCGTCGATCTTGTAAAGACCCGATTCGAGTGCTGCTATCAGGGTGAAAACCTTAAACGTTGAGCCCGGCTCCAAAAGGTCGGCTACGGCTCGGTTACGCCACAAAGCCGGGTTATTTTTAAGCTTGGTATTAGGGTTAAAACGAGGATTTTGGGCCATCGCCAGAATCGCACCATCACTAGCATTCATAACCAGGGCAACACCACCCTTACCCCGACTCTCGGTGACCGCTCGCCCGAGCTCCTCTTCGGCCCAGGCCTGCAGGTTTCGGTCGATGGTCAGATAGACGGTTTTGCCTTTATAGCGCTCAAGTTCGGGGTGCTTGGAGCTGTCAACCACCTGGCGCCGGGCATCATGTTCCAACTCAAGATAGATCTGACGTCCCTGAAGATACTCTTCGTAATGAAGTTCTAGACCCTCCTGCCCCCGGCAATCGATATTCGTAAAACCTAAAACCTGGCCAGCCAATTCACGATTGGGGTAAACCCGCCGGTTCTCTTTCAAAAAAGCCAGTCCCGACTCTTTCTCACACCAGGGTTTCAGAGCCTCGACCTGTTCTGGAGTCAAAGAACGCTTAAGCCAGACAAACCCCCGCTCACCACTCAGGCGCCTCTCTAAAGTTGAGGCTTTGACCTTTAAAATTGGGGCTATTCCTTTGGCAATTCGCTTCCCATCTTTAATCTGCCGGGGCGCGGCATAGAGCGCACTTCCTTTGACATTAACCGCCAAAGCCCCGCCGTCAGCAGCCAAAATCTCGCCCCGTTCACAATGAAGCAGTATATTCGAATTCTTCTGCTGTTGTTGTCGGGCCAGATAATAGTCGTGTTTTACGACTTGCAGAAAATAGGCGCGGGCGACAACTGCGACCAAACTAAAAACGACGACGCCAGCCACCAACCCTATCCGTAGCTGCAAACGACGTCGTTCATTTTTGGATTCGCGCTTTGTCCGCTTCATGGTAAAACCACCTTGTGCCCGGGGCGCGGCTCTTTAAGACCCAACAACCGGGCCAGACGAGCCAAATTCTGAGGCCTCTTTAAGGTCGCCAGCTCTGCCTGCAGCTTGTCCTGTTCCTCAATTAATTGTTTTTCATCCTGGCGCAACTCATTCAGCCTATAACCCCTTGTCACAATTTTATTATTGAGCCAGGA
>DAOWIX010000063.1 GCA_030640695.1 Deltaproteobacteria bacterium
TAAAAATATTACAAAAAAAACTAAACTCTCAAAATGCCCGTAGATTCTGGTTGCTGCCGTTGCGCCATACACACAAGCAAACAAAATGCCACTAATCACAACTTTCTGTAAAACATTATCTCGACAAGAGATAATGACATTAAAATCCCATCATCAAGCCAAGCGCTAGTAAAGACTCGACTTGCAAGATGGATATCAGAAGTTAAGATCAGTGATTGCAAATTCAAGATTTGCTCTTGTAGATGACTTCTCGGACAAAATCAATTCGTGACAATACCAGCTTGAAAGCACAACCAAAGTGTTGTATAGTTACATTTTGGGTCATTCAATACAATTTCATTTCAGACTAGAAGTGCCCGTTTAAGATGTTGCACCCTACAACACACAGAGTTTAATGTCTCGGCTGGCGACTCCTGCGGCGAAGATCTGGGTGGCAACAATAATACATTGTAACTATATATGGCACTCTGATCGCTTCTAATGATTTCACCTGCCAATCAAATATAATAAGTTCGGGCAGTATCACCTGCAACACCGGCTACATGAACTCCGACCCGCGCTGGAAAACCGAAATTGAGTAGCAGCAAAAAGCCCTTAACACACAGAAACAATCTCTACAAAGCCAGATTGACGAGCTTCGTTTGATGCTTGAAAAGCCTGACCGGTAAAAGGATGTAAATAGAAACCGTGACTGAATTTGAATATGACAACCTTAGCGAGATTATGGATGAGCACCGGGAGCGACTCGATGAACCACCGCTCTACCGGGTTCTCATCCATAACGATCACTACACATCGATGGAGTTTGTCGTCGAGATTTTAGAACAGGTCTTTCATCATAATCGGGCGTCAGCCGAACAGATCATGATGATGGTTCATCGCCAGGGTATCGGCTGTTGTGGTGAATATGATCGGGAAATCGCCGAGAGTAAAGTTGTCAGCGTTAGCCGGAGAGCCTCGGAACAGGGCTTTCCGCTTCGTTGTACTATGGAGAGAGTGTGATCAATCCTGAACTTGAACAGACTATTGTTGCGGCTTTCCGCGAAGCCAAAAACCGTGAACATGAATATCTTACGGTTGAGCACCTGCTCTATACGCTCCTACAGGTCGAGAGCGGTCGAAAACTCATTGAGCAGTGCGGCGGCGAAGTTGTCACTCTGGTCGCCCGCCTGGAAAACTATTTTTCCGCCAAGATGCCTAAACTTAAAAACGGCATCAATGACAATCCGACGGAAACCGTCGCTTTCCAGCGCCTCATTCAGCGCACCTTGATCCATGTCCAGATGGCGGAAAAACCGGAAGCCGAGATCGGCGACCTGCTCGCTTCGATCTTTGAAGAGGAGGAGACCCACGCCTGTTTTTTTCTCCGTGACCAGGGTATCAGCCGCCTCGATATATTGCGCCTGATCTCAGGCCATGACGAAAGCGCAGCCCATCCGCAGAGAGGAAAGCAAAGACAAATATTTCCGGAACCATCTTTAGACCCGGAAAACCTTGACCCCGACCGCCCCAACCATGACAACCAAGAGCAACCCGCAAAAAAAAAGGAGAGCTTAAGCCCACTCCAAGCTTTCACAGTAGACCTCAAGGCTAAGGCGGCATCCGGTGCGATCGACCCCCTTATCGGCCGCGAAAAAGAGATGCAGAGAACACTACAGGTTCTCTGTCGACGACAGAAAAACAACCCCCTCTATATTGGAGAGCCCGGGGTTGGCAAAACTGCAATGGCAGAAGGCTTGGCCCTACGCCTAAACAGCGGAGAAGCGCCGGAGAGCCTGCTCGACTACGAGGTCTACGCCCTCGATCTGGGAGCGGTTCTGGCCGGTACCAAATATCGGGGTCAGTTTGAGGAGAGGCTTAAAGGGATTATTAAGGAGCTTGAGGAAAAAGAGCAGGTTATACTTTTTATTGACGAGATTCACACCCTGATCGGAGCCGGGGCCACCAGCGGCGGCTCAATGGATGCTGCAAATATCTTGAAACCGATTCTGGCCGCCGGTCATATCCGTTGCATCGGCTCGACAACCCATGAAGAGTATAAACAAAATTTCAACAAAGACCGGGCTTTGGCGCGCCGTTTTCAAGCGATAACCCTGGCCGAACCGAGTGTTGCTGAAACTTATGCCATCCTCAAAGGTTTGCAGACCGGTTTTGAAGCACACCATCAGGTTCACTACAGCCAGACTGCTTTAAAAGCGGCAGCTGAACTTTCAGCCCGCTATATCAATGACCGCTGCCTGCCGGACAAGGCGATTGATGTTATTGATGAAGCGGCGGCGGCGGTTCGTTTAGCCGCCGGTAACCGGAAAATGCGAACAATCAGAGTGCCGGAGATCGAAAAAGTCGTCTCTCAGATGGCTCAGGTTCCGGTTAAAAAAGTAACGGCTGATAACGCCGCCCGCCTGGCTCGTCTCGACGACCATCTCAGAGATCAGATTTTCGGCCAGGATGAAGCGATAGCCGCCCTCTATCGGGCTTTAAAAAGAGCCCATGCCGGACTCAACCAACCGGAACGCCCTTTAGGCTCATTTCTTTTTACGGGGCCGACCGGAGTCGGTAAAACCGAGATCTGTCGCCAGGCCGCCAGCCGTCTAGGGATTGAGCTATTACGTTTTGACATGAGCGAATACATGGAAAAACATGCCGTCGCCCGCCTCATCGGCTCACCACCCGGCTATGTCGGTTTTGAACAGGGCGGGCTCTTGACCGAACAGATCCGCAAAACCCCACATGCCCTGATCCTCTTTGACGAAATCGACAAAGCCCATCCCGATATTTTCGGGATTTTACTGCAGATCATGGATTACGCCACACTGACCGACAATAATGGCAAGAAAGCCGACTTTCGTCATACGATCCTGATTATGACCAGCAATGCCGGAGCCCGGGAGATGGCCGCCAACAGTATCGGTTTTGGCGATGCTGATGACGGCAGACCGCAGGAGAAGGGCCGCAAGGCTTTAGAAAAACTTTTTTCCCCGGAATTTCGTAACCGACTCGATGAAATCATCTTTTTCCACCCCTTGAACCGCGAGATAATGCTCAAGGTCGTCGATAAATTCATGGCCCGACTCGACACCTTTCTCAAACCCCGCAAAGTCAGACTTTTTTTAAGCAAAGAGGCCCGTGCATGGCTCGCCGAAAAAGGCTTTGATCCAAAATTCGGAGCCCGCCCCTTAGA
>DAOWIX010000078.1 GCA_030640695.1 Deltaproteobacteria bacterium
TCTCAATTTTAGCTACTCCGTCTACCTGTCCCCACATAGAATTTGACCCATCCACAATAAATATCAGATTGGTCCCCGCACTGGAAGAAGGCGGTAAAACGAGCAATGCAACAAGAAATAAAAATAAAATAAAAATTCTGTTTCTTAATGTTCTCATAGTAAGCCTCCATCTTTAGATCGTGGTGATAGGAAATAGATTTTTTATAGGTTGAGAATTGAGATCGCAAAATCGAGGTACGTGACAGCAATCACTCCTAAAATCACCATACCATACCATAACTTGTGGACGTCATTAGATCTTATAGCCTAACAGATTTAAGTCATTAAAACAAATCTGAAGCTCTACCTGGCCGATTTAACACCAGAATAATCAGAAAATTGGAAGTACTTTTACAAGGTGAAAATGAAGAATTTATCTTAATAATCAGAGATGTTAAAGTTGATGTCAGGCGAGTTATTCAAGAACATCTGATAAAATTTCTCAATAAAGAAAAAAACAACCAACCTTCGATGTAAATTTGGTGTAAATTCAACCAACATTGATTGAACGTATTGAACGTATTGAACCTATTGAACCTATTGAATCAACCTGAAAACCTACTCTAAGCTACTGAAACAAGGGGAAAATATCGAAATTACAGACGATTTAAGTTTATAGCCGGAAGAGGCTCATAACCCGGAGGTCGTTGGTTCAAATCCAGCCCCCGCTACCAATAAATAATTAAAGGCTTACGCGTTTTTCGCGTAAGCCTTTTTCATTCCAGCAGTACCATTAATTTTGTACTTCCAAAAAAACTTTTTCCCTCTGCTCCATAAACCTGGACAACAATGGCCAATCCTTCTGGAACGGAGTTCTTTTGCACCCTGAACGGATACCAGCCACCCCCATTGCCGAGTCCCTCAAAAGCGGACATACAAGCGGTCATTATTTGCATTGTATATATTGTAATTTACTGTTATTAAAGAATTATGACTTTAAATAAACAGGACATTTCAGAGGGCGGTTCAGCGCCTGAGGATCGGGGCGAATCGGTTGCTTTATTGGAACCGCTACTGATTGCAATAGATTCCCATTTTCGTGAGCCCCTGAATGATCTGGCAATAGAGCTCGCAGCCAAGGCTGCCGGATTTCGGCAAGGATTACCCCCTAAACTGGTGCCATCCCTGGCAACCCTTGTCCGAGGCATGAATTGCTACTATAGCAACCTTATTGAAGGGCACGACACCCATCCGGTAGATATCGAACGGGCGCTAAAAAATGATTTCAGCGATAATCCTCGCAAACGAAATCTACAACTTGAAGCCCGGGCCCATATTGCGATCCAGGAATGGATTGACAATGGTGGCCTTGAAGATCAAGCCACAAAAGTAGATAGCCTGCTCGAAATTCATCGAAAATTCTGTCAACTTCTGCCCGATGATTTGCTTATGGTAGAAGATACGAAAAACGGGAAACCGGTTCGGGTTGTTCCTGGAGGGTTGCGCAAGTGTGACGTCCAGATGGGACGGCATATTCCTGTCAGTCCCGGAGCTATCCCCAGATTTCTGGAAAGATTTGAAGGAATTTATACAGGGCTTGGTCGAGCGGAAATGATCATTGCTACGGCCGCCGCCCATCATCGCCTGCTCTGGATTCATCCTTTCCTTGATGGTAATGGCCGGGTGACCCGCCTTTTTTCCCATGCAATGCTGCTACAGTCATTAAATAGCGGCGGGATCTGGTCGATTGCTCGAGTACTGGCCAGAAATGAACAACAGTACAAGACATTACTGGCCAACTGCGATCAACCACGGCTCAATGATCTGGATGGCAGGGGAAATTTAAGTGAGGCAGCCCTGGCCCAATTTACCCGTTTTTTTCTTAACATCTGCCTTGACCAGATATCTTTTATGGAGGGTTTGCTGCAACCGGAGCGGCTGAAAGAGAGGATACTTACCTGGGCCGGAGAACAAATCTCTATGGATAAGTTACCTGTGAAATCCGGCAAGCTACTTGAAGCTGTAATTTACAGAGGTGGAGAATTGCCCCGAGGTGAAAGCGCAGAGGTTCTTGATGTAGGCTCACGGCAAGCCCGCAGGATTGTCGCCGCGCTCATAAAAGAGGAAGCCCTGGTTTCCGAAAGTTCACGAGCTCCTTTAAGATTGAATTTTTCAGCCCGCCTGGCTGGCCAATGGCTGCCCAGCTTATTTCCCGAACAACAGGAGACCTGAAGAGTCAACCAGACAAATCAGACCAAACAGGTGCATCTTATCCTCAATTGCTGGTATTCCCAGTGGACGCTTTTTTCGCGTAAATTTTTTTCAATAAGCAAAACCGAAAAAGTCATGGGCCAGGGCGGCTGGAGCGCGGCTGCCGTCGGGAAGTTGCGGCAGCGGAAGGACAAACTTATTAAAATCGGCAACGCTCTCAGGCAATGCCGAACGTAAGGAAAATTGGGAAAAACCATGTATTTCAAGGATCATATAGTCATTAAAAACCGGAAAACCGCGCTCTCGAAAACCACCCAAGGCTACCTCATCGCCATTATCACTCTTAAGCACGAGCAGCACCTTTACCGCCTCGGAAGCGACTCCAAGTACAGGCCATAACAGAGGATTTTTTTTCATCTCCGCAAGCATCAGATCGCGACTCTCAAGCATAACCTTTAGATAACCTTGATAGAGCAGAAGATCGATGGTGCCAACCTCAAGATCTTCACCCTTCTCCTGCTGATAGAGAGTCCGACTAAAAGGCACGCGCAAGAGCAGTAGCCAGGACACCTCTGGCACGGCCTCCGAATTAGAATCAGCGTCTAACTCGGAGGCAATCTGAGAAACGACAAAATCAAACCGACGAGGCTCAACGGTCGCCAGTTGTTTACGCAAACGACTGATAATAGAGGTAAAAAAAGCCTCCTGCTCCGGCTCAAGATCGCCACTGAAAAATTCTATTTCCGGCTCAATTTTGGGTGGCTTGATAATTCTTAATAACGATTTGAAGAGCCAACCACGCCGGCCCTTTTCAGTAGCGATATAGAGCCATTGGTCACGCTCTTTGAGCACTTTGACCTTGCTATTCCGGCGCAAGGAGAAGAGACGACGGCTATGTTTATCAGGAGCTTTGCGGACATTAGCCTTCGAGACCCGCACCACAGCCCGCAGCTCTCCGGCCGACGCCGCCCGGCCGAAATCTGCGACAGACACAACCAGTCCCAATCCAACTAAAAGTAGAAACAAAAATTTAAACTTTTTTTTCAACAAAAAACCTCTAACGCGGGCGATGCCTGCAAGAAAGTGTTCTAATAAGAGCACTAGAGAGAAAGCAGCTCCTGACAAGCCCGGGCGATTTCCGAAAATTCATCGGCAAAAATGGTACGGGGGTCAAAAACCAGCCAGTCATCGACAATCCGCACCACCACCGGAAGATGTCGGCTGCGCAGAAATTTTTCAAGCAGGGCCGCACTTAGACCCTCAATTTGCAAGCCCAGACAATAGGTCGGCAGATCAACCATGGGCATGGCTCCGCCCCCGGCTCGCGAGCTGCTTGCCTCAATTTTGAGCTTTAACCTTGCATCCGCCGAACAACGGCGCACGACAGTGCGCCGCAGGCTCTGGGCCTTTTTCTTCAACTCGGCTTCAGTCAAAGTCAACATCTTCAAGGTTGGAATCTTGTCAACCACGGTCAAAGGATCAAGATAGCATTTAAGAACCGCCTCAAGCCCAACCAGCGTCATCTTGTCGATCCGTAAGGCTCGATTAAGGGGATGTTTCTTTAATTTTTCGATCAGATCTTTACGGCCAACCACAATTCCGGCCTGAGGTCCGCCCAACAATTTATCACCGCTAAAGGTTGCCAGATCAACACCGCTATCCATAACCTCTCGCACCGTCGGCTCACCAGCCAGACCATAAGCCTTAAGATCGATAAGATTACCACTACCAAGATCTTCCACTACAGGAATACCATGCTTACGGCCCAAGGCAACCAGGTCCCGGGCCTCGGGCTGGCCGGTAAAGCCCAGCAATCGATAGTTGCTGGTATGAACTTTAAGCAGGATTGCGGTCTCTTCATTAAGTACCGCTTCATAATCTTTAAGGTGCGTCCGATTAGTCGCCCCGACTTCACGCAAGATGGCGCCGCCCTGAACAACAATTTCCGGAATCCTAAAAGCGCCGCCGATCTCCACCAACTCGCCCCGAGAAACCACCACCTCGCGACCAGCGGCCAGGGCCGAGAGCGCCAGCAATACGGCTCCGGCATTATTATTAACGACCATGGCCGCCTCAGCACCACTTAAACGGCAAAGTAGTTCTTCAACATTAACATAGCGGATACTGCGAGAACCGGTCTTTAAATCGTACTCCAGATTAGAATAACGCCCGGCAATCCCAGCAATCTGGCCGGCGGCAACAGCAGACAACGGTGAACGCCCCAGATTAGTATGGATAACCACCCCGGTCGCATTAATCACCGGTTTTAAAGCGGGAGCCAAGAACTCTTCAATAGAACTCTCAACTACGGACCAAAAAGCCGCGGCCGCGAAAACCTCGCTGACTTGCAGACACTCCCTGACCACCCGCTCTTTAACAACCTTAAGCTGGGCCCGGATCTGCTCACCAACCAGAGCACGAGGAAAACGGGGCAACAATCCCCGACGGGATGCTTCATGTAATAGTTCATCAACTGCCGGCAACTCGGCCAGCCGAAGCTGCAAATCTGATTTCTGTTCCGATTTTTGCTTTTCGGATTTTTTTGGCATTTCCTTTTCTACTCCCCGCCTTTCACCTGATTACGACAGATATCGCGAAAATTATTAACCCCGATAAAAAACTCTCGCATCATAATGACCCAATAATAGTAACCTTTTTTGGTCAGAGAGAGTCGATTACCATCTTCTTTAAGCGCCCCCAACCCTTTAAATAGAAGCAACTCTTTCCAGAGAGCATCTGCAAAAAAGTTGCCGTAACGCCGCCTGATTGCCGCCATATCGATACTTGTGCCAAAAAGCTTGATCATAAAATCATAGCGCATTCTCTCAAATAGAGAAAAATCTTTGCAAAAAGCGACGGCCGGCAGATCCTTCTCAAGTTTTTCACAATACTCTTCAACCGAGAAGGTATTGGCCATGATTTTTCCATTTAGATAACTGAAAGAGCCGCTGCCGACCCCCAGATACTCATCATAATCGACGATATATTCATCGATCATCGCCTTCTGGCGGGAGAAACACCAAGCCGAGCCGGGCTGATAATCGGCCTCAAGCTGTTTAAAAATCTCTTGATAATAGATTTTTTCACGACGGTAATCGACCTTACCGAGGGTCTTACGAATAATTTTTTCCGTTACCGTCGAGACCATCAACGGATAAAAAGTCACCTGATCGGCCGGCATACCTTTAAGAATCTCAAGATCGCGCTGTAGTGACTCAAGCGATTGCGAGGGAAAATTAAAAATCATATCAACATTAAGCGTATCAAAAGAGCCCTTATAATGCTTAATATTGGCCTCTATCTCAGCTCCGCTGCCATATTTATGATAACGCTCCATAGCCTTGAGGAGATCATCATCAAAACTTTGCACACCGACCGAAAGACGATTGACCCCCGCTTGGCGCAAGATCGTAACTACCTCATCGGTCAAGTGATTGGGGTTGGTCTCAACCGAAACCTCCCGCACCGGAAAACTTTCGCGAATAAGCTGTAAAGTTTGAGCCAGCTCCTCGGGCAGAACCGTGGGCGTTCCGCCCCCGACATAGACACCTGTACATCTAAAATCGCGCTCACTATAGAGCTTGATCTCCCGACGCAAAGCAGCAAAATAACGACGCGCCCGATCCTCCTGGAACTTATATCGATTAAAAGAACAATAAGGACACAACTCTTCACAGAAAGGAATGTGAACATAGAGAAGATATTCACGCTCCTGGTTCCCCCGGGCCAATTTATTAACCGTAACGTCATCAAAAGTCAGATAACGTTGATTTTGATAGCGGAGAAATTTCGTCATAAACGTTTCTACAAGCATAAGACCTTCCCTAACCCATAACAATCTTAAACTAAACAGGTTTTCAAGTATTTGATGTAAATATTTAATTGATATTGCACTAAAGCAGAAAACATCCCGCCGGATATAGCAATTAGCCGCGTTCATGTCCACCAAAATCAAGGCCGCACTCCCGCAGCCCACGACAAGAACCATGGTGCCTCCCAATCAGAGAGTAATCTCCCTTGTGAAAACAACGATTTTCGTTTGACATGACTGGAAAAATTGTTTATGAAGGCCCAGCGTTTTTTCAAGATAGAAGAGCTCACCCCCGAGTCGTCATGGGGGTTACTTTCGCCTATTGCAAGGAGTAGCTGATGCCGGTTATCACATTTTCCAAAGAGTATGCTTCAGGAGGCCTGGAGATAGCCAAACGCCTGGCCCAAAAACTTAACTACGACTATCTTGACAAGGAGATCGTCGAACAAGTGGCTGATCACACCAAGGTGTCGCATCAGGAGGTCATGGACTTTGAGGCAGAGGGCCATATTAATGTCAGGGCATATCTCTCCCGCATCATCGATCTCGATATCTTCAAGAAGACCCACAAACATGACGAAGTTGACGAGCCCGAAACCACCTATGATGAACGCGACAAGATCCCCTACTCTTTCGACACGCAAGGGTGGATCGACAGCGACATCTACCGCGATATGATATGTAAGGTTGTCTCGGAACTCGGACAGCGAAATAATGTCATGATTGCCGGTCGTGGCGGCCAGTGTATTTTAAGAGAACAAACTGGAGTCATCAACATCAGAATAATCGCCGCCATGGCTGATCGCATCGCCCGGCTGCAGATTGAAAATCCTGATTTAAGTGAGGCCCAAGCCCAGAAGCAAATTGAAGCTATGGATAAAAAGAGTCGCGAATATATCAAGTTCTACTTCAAAGAGGATTGGAATGACGCGAAACTCTATGATGTCGTCATCAACACCAGCCGTGTCAATGACGATAAGGTCGTAGAGTGGCTTGCCGCTCTCTGTTCTTGAACAGGTTCAGTTTAACTGATATAAAAAAAATATAATCCCGTCGTGTTTTTAAGATGATTAAAACTCGACACCGCTTGGATCTTCCAAAAAGCGAAGACTGAGACGGCCGGACTTAATTACTTAACGTAGCTGCGTTCTGATTGGCTTAGCCATTCTTTATGCTGTCATAAGCCCGCCTCTCTTTACGAGGTGGGCTTTTTTTATTTTAATTTCAAGGAAAATAAATTCATGGCAAAACCAGTCAGCACAACCAGCCTTATCGAAATGAAGAAAAAGGGTGAAAAGATCACCATGGTCACCGGTTATGACTACCCTTTCGCCCGCCTTCTGGATCAGAGCCAAATCGACACCATTCTGGTTGGTGATTCAGTCGGGGTTGTGGTCGCCGGGTACAAAGATACTCTGCCGGTAACTGTTGATGAAATGATCTACCATGGCCGAGCCGTGGTTCGCGGCACGGAGCATGCTCTGGTAATTATCGATCTTCCTTTCATGAGTTATCAGGTGAGCATCGAGGATGCTAAATTTCAGGCCGGACGAATCATGAAAGAGACCGGGGCTGGAGCCGTCAAACTCGAAGGTGGCATCACCATGCAAGAGACCATCAAAGCTTTAGTTGATATCGGCATTCCGGTCTGCGCTCATATTGGCCTGACCCCACAGGCGGTCAACCAACTGGGCGGCTTTAAGGTTCAACGAGAAAAAGAACGCCTTATCAAAGATGCCCAGGCGGTTGCGCAAGCCGGGGCTTTTGCCGTGGTCATAGAGTGCGTCCCAACCGATATTGCCACCGAGATCAGTCAATCAATTGAGATCCCGACTATCGGTATCGGTGCCGGCCCCGGCTGTGATGGCCAGGTTCTGGTTCTCCACGACATGCTCACCCTCTTTGACCGTTTTCGACCATCGTTTGTCAAACAGTATGCCGATTTAGGCCAGGAAACCCGAAAAGCCCTCGAAAACTATAGCCGCGAAGTAAAAGATGGTTCTTTCCCGGGGCCTGAACACTCATTTAGTTAATTTCACACACTTAAAGTTTACTTTAATTATGCAGCAGATAGAAAGCAGTAAAGAGATTCAGGCGTTTGCCCTTGAAAGCCGCCGTGCCGGGAAAAGTATCGCCCTGGTCCCGACCATGGGCTTCCTCCACGACGGACACCTGGAACTGATGCACAAGGCCCGAGCCCAAGCCGATCTGGTTATCGTCTCAATCTTTATCAATCCGATCCAGTTCGGCCCCAACGAAGACCTTGACCGTTATCCGCAAGATCTTGAAGGAGATCTTAATAAATGCCGCGCCGTCGGTGTTGACATCGTCTTTACTCCGACCCGACAAGCTCTCTACCCGGAATCTTTTCAGACCTCGGTTGAAGTCACTAAAATCACCAAATGTCTTTGCGGAGCCGGACGGCCAACCCACTTTCAAGGGGTCACCACGGTCGTCAGTAAGCTCTTCAACCTGACCCTGCCGGATACAGCTTTTTTCGGAGAAAAAGATTTCCAACAGTTGGCCGTTATCCGGCGCATGGTCACCGACTTAAGTTTTCCCATTAAAATTATCGGCGTACCGATTGTCAGGGAGAGTGATGGCTTGGCCATGAGCTCCCGCAACGCCTATCTCCCAACCAAAGAGCGAAAAGAAGCATCTGGCATCTTCGCAGCCCTCTCCCACGCCCAAAACCTCTACAAACAAGGTCACAAAGAGAGCGAAGAGCTCGGCCAAGCGGTTCTCAAACAACTTGGAGAAAAAATAGAGAGCCCTTTTCAGGTTGAATATATCAAGATATACGATGCCTGGAACCTGACCGAAATTAGCGGCTTGATCACCACACCCGCAGTGCTGCTGATCGCCGTCCATCTGGCTGGTACCCGCTTAATTGACAACCTCCTCCTGGAAAACTAACGCGGGCGTTACCCGCAAGTAAGTACTTTTATCAGAACACCTTCTTGTTTATAAAACAAGAAGATAACCCATAAGGCACTAAATTAACCAAGGATCACAATCATGCTATTAAATATGTTCAAAGGAAAACTCCATCGGGCGACGGTTACTGATGCCAACTTGTCCTATGAAGGCAGCATCACGATCGACAAAACTTTGCTTGAAGCTTCCGGCATCCTCCCCTACGAGCAGGTGCAGGTCTACAACCTGACTAATGGTGCCCGTTTTACGACCTACGTCATCGAAGGTGATTATGACAATGGCGAGATCTGTATCAATGGAGCCGCAGCTCGACTGGCTCGTAAAGGTGATATGGTAATCATCGCCGCCTACGTTATGATGAGCGAAGATGAAGCTAAAAAATACTCCCCGAAAAACATCTTAGTTGACAGTAACAACCGAATCGTCAACCAATCCGTCAAATAAAAAACCTCCCCCAAGCAAATCCACCGGCCCAACCTACAACCAAGAAAGCCCCTTCACTTGCAGCTACAAGTGAAGGGGCTTTTATTGTATTTTATAGCAATTTAGCTTACTGCATGCCAAAACGTCTCTTCTTGGCTTGTCGCTTTAAAGCTTCTGCATGTTTCTTTTTTTTGCGCACACTCGGTTTCTCGTAGTGCCGTCTTTTTTTCAGTTCCCGAAACAGACCCGATTTATTGAGTTTGTTCTTAAGAATTTTAATCGCCTTTTCGACATCATTGTCGATTACCTTGATTTCCATCTAAATCCCTTCTTTCTCAATAATATTAAAAACTTATATCCCATTTGCGGGGTTTTATAGACAACTATAGAAAAGAGACGCACGTTTGCCGTCTCGATAAAAGCCTGGGTCGCGGGGCCGAAGAGGGTATATATTGCTTCAAGCAGATTATGTCAATAAGTTTTTACCATGACAAAGTCGCAAAACCTCTTCAGGATGAAAATCAAGGCATTTAAAAATCTTTTTTTCGACAGCCAGAGTCAAACTTTCGAGATCTGCCAAGCGCGTCAGGGAAGGTGAATTTTTCCCATAACGACTCCTCAAGTCGAGCAGGCGTTCCGCAACCGTGACAATCTCGATATGACGTACACGTTTATCAGCGTAGTAGATAATCTCTTTGGCCACTACAGGACCGTCAAGATCAGTTTCAAGCCGAACATGATTACGCACAATTTCGGCAATCTCCGGATAGCCTTCCAGATCAAGCCACTCAGCCCCAAGCCCGGCATGATCACGACCATTTCCAATCGAAGCCATCTTGGCAATATCGTGTAAAAGACCAGCACTCAAGAGAAGCTCCCGATTAAAATCGATGCCTTGAACGGCCAAGCCCTCTCCCAAACAAAGACTGATAATCGCCACCTGCCGACTGTGCTCGACAATATGCTCAGGCACTTCATAGTGCTCAAGAAGCTTACAACAAGTATTATAATCAGGAATATTCATAAATTTATCATTTCAAAGCGGCCAATTTCAGCACCATACGTTCCAATATTATCGTTTTCGGCAACTTTGAGGTTTTGATTGCAAGGTCAGCATCCCGTAAAACTGCAAAGGCTTGGGCACAAGCCTTTGGACGCAATCTTTTGGCCTGATTAGCAAGTTTTTTGGCAACAAATGGCGGCACTTTCAAAGCTGATGCCAGACTCGAAGCCCCAACCCCACGATACTCCAGTGAAGTGGCACGACTCAAAAGTCGATATTGCCGGGCAACCATCGCCACAATAACCAACGCTTCAGTCCGGGCTCTCTGCAATGCATCAAGAATGGTTAGTGCCGGCACCACCCGACCTTCACAGACAGCATCACCAAAAGCAAAGATATTACCCCCTCCACCATCGACTCCAAGGAGATCGACCACCGCATGATCGATCTTGCCGCCAGAACCGACATAGAGGGCCATCTTCTCAAACTCCTGCTCCAGCAGAGGAAGGTTTGCCTCATGCAGATGAACCAGGGCCTCTAGCACCCTCCTGTCGACCCCAACAGATGCCGCCTGAGCCCGTTTGAGTAAACGCTGAATCACCTCGGCGGGCTTAAGTTTTTCACTTTTTACAGTAATATATTTCTTCTTTAGCCTGGAGACTAGAATAGAGCGCCCATTCAGTTTGAAAGAGCTTAAAAAAAGGTGGGTAACAATCGAATTTGCTTCGGGCAGGGTTTCGATCCACGCGAGCAGTTTTTCCAGATCCGCTTTTTGATAACTATCAAGATTAGAGAGATGAACTATTTTGCGCTGGGCAAAGAGGGAGGGAGCCGTAGCCGTAACCAAAAAATCCTGCAAAGAAACTTGAGAACAATCATAAACTTCAAGCGTGTGCCCGCGATCAACCAGCCAAGCCAAACCCCGCTTCAGGAAGCCATGCGGATATCGCTCCTCACCATAGAGCAGACAACAGCCAAATGGAGCGTTGCTGTCGTCAGCCGCATAGAGAGCCTTTTCCAGAGATTTCAGCATGGACCACTCAAATCAGAAATCAGTGAAGAGACCATCATGTATATTCTCAGCCAACACTTGGCTGGCCCGCTTTAACGCCGCCTGTTTACGCCGATCAATCGTGAGGGGCTCATCAACGGCCTTATACTCTTCAACTTCTTGCATTGCTGAACGACGCCAGAAAACCTGCTGACTGCGAGCCTCGGTTGCCACGACATCAATCGTCATGATAACTCGATATTCGTAGGTTTTATCATCGGGAGAGTAGGATATTGCATAGTTTTCAATCGCAGCAATCGTCCCCGTGATCAAGAGATCGGCATCAACAGCTGCAACCACCTGCAAATTTTTACTGCGCGCAAATTCACCAACCAGAGCATCACAAAGGTCGTTCTCGACTCGACCTTCAATGGTTTTGTTAGCAAATGGTAGAATAGCCACCTTTCTCAGATCTTCACGCAACTCCCCGGTACCACGCAAACGGTATCCGCAACCGGAGATGAGAAGGAGCAAAAGCAGTAGAATAACAAATGGAAAATATTTTTTCTGCCTGGAAGGCATCAAGTTTTCTCCTGTAAGGCACTAAACAACAATATTGACCAATTTATTGGGCACCACAATAACCTTACGCAGGGCCTTGTCACCAATATGTTTTTGTACTTTTTCACTGACAAGCGCAAGTTTTTGCACCTCATCCTGAGCCATATCAAGAGCTACGGTCAAACGTTCCCTGACCTTGCCGTTAATCTGGACCACGACCACGACCGTATCCTCAATCAGCGATTCGGGATCAGCAACCGGCACCGGCACATAGCTCACACCCTTATCATTGCCAAACTCCTCCCAGAGCTCTTCACAGATATGGGGCACGATCGGGGATAAGAGCAGAACCACGGTTTCAAAAGCCTCACGCAACAAAGCCGCCAGAACTTTATCAGCCCGGGCGGTCTCAATATCATAAGTTTTCAGTTCGTTGACAAGTTCCATGACCGCACTGATCGCCGTATTAAAATGCATACGATCCTCAATGTCGACCCGCACCCGGGCAATCGTCTGGTGAGTTTTACGGCGCAGGCCACTATAGGCCGCAGGCACTTCGGCCATCGTTCCGGAAAAAGCCTCGACCTCTCTTAAAACCGGTAATAAAGCATGAACCAGACGCCATAGTCGATTAAGAAAACGATAGCCCCCCTCAACGCCCTGGTCATTCCACTCAAGGTCAAGTTCAGGAGGTGAGGCAAAGAGGCTGAAGATGCGAGCCGTATCGGCACCGTATCTCTTGATCAAGGCGTTGGGATCGACGACATTGCCTTTCGACTTTGACATCTTGGCACCATCTTTGATAACCATTCCCTGAGTCAGAAGCCGGGTGAAGGGCTCGGAAAAATCAATATAACCAAGATCCCGCAAGACCCTGGTAAAAAAACGTGAATAGAGAAGATGCAAGATGGCGTGTTCAATGCCGCCGATATAGTGATCCACCGGCAACCAGCGATCAACGGCAGATTTTTCTAAAGGTCCATCTTCATAGTTCGCACAGGCATAACGCATATAGTACCAGGATGATTCAACAAAAGTATCCATGGTATCGGTCTCGCGCTTTGCCGGGATTCCACAACGCGGACAAATGGTATTTACAAAGCTCTCAACCTTGGCCAACGGTGAACCACCACTACCGCCAAGTTCAACATCTTCAGGCAAACGCACCGGCAGATCTTTTTCCGGAACCGGAACAACCCCGCAAGCATCGCAATAGATCACCGGAATCGGCGTCCCCCAATAACGCTGCCGAGAAACCCCCCAGTCGCGCAGACGATAGGTTATCGCTTTTTTGCCGATCCCTTTCTCGGTCAAGTGAACGGCGATCAGGTCAAGCGCCTTGCGGTTTTCACAACCGTCAAAAGCAGCCGAATTAACCAACTTACCCTCACCGGTAAAAGCTTCGCTCATAAGGTCGGGATCAAGCAGTTCGCCCTCAGACTGAATAACCACCACGATCGGCAGATCATACATTTTGGCAAATTCAAAATCGCGCTGATCATGGGCCGGAACCGCCATCACGGCCCCGGTTCCGTAACCGGAGAGAACAAAATTAGCGAGATAGATCGGCATCTTGCAACCGGTTAAGGGATTAATGCAGTAACTTCCGGTAAAGACACCCTCTTTTTCGAGCTGTACCTCCCGATCGCTGGGCGCTTCCTGAAGCCGCATCTTTTCGATAAAAGCGGCAACCACCGCCTCCTGCCCGGTCCCTTGGGCAAGCTCTGCCGCCAGAGGATGATCGGGTGCCAAACTCATAAAGGTAGCACCAAAAAGGGTATCCTGCCGGGTCGTAAAAACGGAAATTTTGCAATCCCGATCGGCTACAGCAAAATCGATCTCAGCCCCAACACTCTTGCCGATCCAGTTTTTCTGCATGGTAATGACACGCTCCGGCCACCCCCCCTGCAGATCATCACAACCGGCTAAAAGTTCTTCGGCATAATCAGTAATCTTGAAAAACCACTGGCTTAAATCTTTATCTTCAGTCTCTTTGCCACAACGCCAGCAACAGCCATTCTCAACCTGTTCATTGGCGAGAACGGTCTGACAATCTTCACACCAGTTGACCTTGGATTTCTTCTTGTAAACCAGTCCTTTTTCCAACATCTGGGTAAAAAAGAGTTGTTCCCAACGATAGTAAGAGGGGTCACAGGTCGCCAACTCACGATCCCAATCATAACTGAACCCCATGCGCTGCAACTGAGTCCGCATCTCATCAATATTACGGCTCGTCCAGGCTGCCGGATGAACCTTGTTGGCAATCGCTGCATTTTCTGCCGGCATGCCAAAAGCATCCCAACCCATGGGGTGGAGGACATCGCGCCCCAACATGCGCTGATAGCGGGCCACAACATCACCAATCGAATAGTTGCGGACATGCCCCATATGGATCTTTCCGGAAGGATAGGGAAACATCTCGAGAAGATAGTATTTTTCACCACCTTGACCGGTAGCAAAGGTTTTCTCTTCAAGCCAGCGGGCCTGCCATTTTTTTTCTATTGAGTGAGGATTGTAGTCTGAATTCATCTTTTGTCCTGTTTGCGGTTCATCGGCCCTTACGTTTTTCCATCTTCTCCTGCTCTTCCTTGCAGGCGATACACAAGGGCGCCACGGGCCGGGCTTTGAGTCGTTCGATATTAATATCCTCACCACAATCGGCGCAGACACCATAAGTACCGTTATCAATCTGCACCAATGCCTCATTAATTTTCTTAATCAAATGGGCCTCACGGCCACGAATCCGAAAAAGCAGATTGTGATCAGCATCAACACTAGCGGCATCGACATCATCATAGAGATCATCCTTATTGGTATGGATATCTCCATTTTTAAGTTGCTCTACCCGCTCCTCAACCTCTTTTTTCTTCTCCAGCAGATCCTGGCGAAATTTTCCAAGCTGTTCAGCATCCATTTCAGGTCTCCATAACTCTTTAAACCGTCTTGTGCATGACAAGATCGAATACTTATCTTGAGAAGAACCACCACCCATTCACCCGGGAAGGGAACACCCCTTAAATAAAGCCTTAATATAAAAACCGGCGCCGTTTATACTATAAAGGTACCAAGCAAAGCAACTAAAACCTAACCTGGCCGAACCGGATCCAAACAGGTCATTCAGCTTTCAGGAAAAAGCACTGCAAATAGCTGAGGTAATCTGTTTAACCTCACCCGCTCCGGCCACAAAAGGGGGCATAGTATAACATAGATTGGCAAAAGGACGCAACCAGACACCACGGGCCACAACCAACTCCTGAACCCTCTTGACATCTACCGGGGTCTTGGTCTCAACCACTCCGATAGCTCCCAAAACTCGAACGTCCTTAACGCCCGAAAGCTCTCGGCAGGGTTCAAGACCCGCTTTCAATAGACCCTCGATTTCGGCAACAGATTCTCGCCAGGGAGAATTTTCAAGCAGACCAATACTGGCCAGAGATACAGCACAAGCCATGGGGTTGGCCATAAAAGTCGGCCCATGCATCAAAATCCCCGGCCCTTTTTGCGAAATCACCTCGCTGACAAAGCCTTTACACAAGGTCGCGGCGAAACTCATATAACCACCGGTCAAAGCCTTTCCGAGACAGAGGATATCGGGCGTTACCGAGGCATGATTACATGCAAAAAGTTCGCCAGTACGACCAAAACCGGTAGCAATCTCATCAGCGATCAAAAGCAGATCATACTCATCACACAAATCCCTTACCCGGCTTAAGTATTGAGGATGATAAAAGCGCATGCCGCCGGCCCCCTGGACGATCGGCTCTAAAATAATCGCCGCAAGCTCCTGATGCCGGGTTTCAACAAGCTCTTTGATCTCATCTATTTCACACTCGTCCCAAACTCCATCGAAAGGGATTTGCGGAGCCTCGGCAAAAACCTGAGGCATCACCAGATCACTGAATAGATGATGCATGCCGTTGACCGGGTCGCAGACCGACATGGTCGCAAAAGTATCACCATGGTAACCCTGACGAATGGTCAAGAGACGCTTTTTGGCCGGTTTCCCCAAGGAGAACCAATACTGAACCGCCATCTTGATCGCGACTTCAACAGCCACCGAGCCCGAATCACAGAAAAACACCTTAGCCAGCCCGGGCGGGGTTATAGCCAGCAGTTTCTCGGCTAAAAGAATCGCCGGTTCATGGGTCAGACCGCCAAACATTACATGCGCCATTTCTTCAAGCTGGGCGCTCATGGCAGCATTGAGGACAGGATGGTTGTAACCGTGAATCACGGCCCACCACGAAGACATTCCGTCGATCAACTGACGGCCGTCATGCAGGGTCAGACGGGTTCCTGAAGCCGATTTTACGGCATAAGGAGAAATCGGCGCCGGAGCCGCCGAATAGGGGTGCCAGAGAACCGCACCATCACGCTCGACCAGGTCTTTATAAATTGCAGAACTCATGACGAACTCTTTGGGGCCAAACGGCCTGCGGCATCACGCTCACCACCCCGCAAAAGTTCTTGAACCTCAGAATCACCAGCCATGAAAGCTTTTTTTAGAAAATCGTGCGCCGCCCAGTAGTCGACATCCGCACCACAGGTAAAGAAATCGACTGCCGCATAACCATGTTCGGGCCAGGTGTGAATCGCCAGATGCGACTCGGCAATGACAACCACTCCACTAATCCCGTGGGGCTGAAAACGATGAAAGACCGATTCAACAATGGTCGCCCCCGAGAGCCGGGCTGCCTCTTTCATCAACGCCTCGATTTTCTCAAGATCATCAAGGATCTCTTGGGCGCATGAAAAAAGTTCCACCAGTAGATGTCGACCTAAGACTTCCATTCTCTAAAACCTATTAGTTTACATGATGTGCAGTGCCCACCACCGCTCACGGGATGGCAATTTAAGGAAGCCGTCAGCCTTAATAAGTTTCAAGCGACAAGTCAACAAACTTTTTTCACCTTGACTTTCACCTACAGTCAAGAGATAGAGAGTAACTACTCAGCATGTTCAAATTTTGAATTGCCTCGATAGATGGATAGAAAGAATCAATGTTCACAACCATCAAAAGCGCTTCTCTTGCGGGCATCAAAGCTCTGCCGGTCGAAGTCGAGGTTGATGTCTCGCGCGGCCTGCCCAACTTTGTCGTCGTCGGCCTTGCCGACAACGCCATCAAGGAGAGCAAAGAACGAATCCGCTCGGCCATTAAAAATTGCGGCTTCAAGTTTCCGGCCCGCCGGATTACCATCAACCTGGCTCCGGCTGACCTCCGCAAAGAGGGAACGGCACTCGACCTACCGGCCGCCTTAGGTGTTATCGCCAGCGACCATCAAGAGCTCCAAGAAAGTCCAATCTTTAATGATTATCTTTTCTGCGGCGAGCTCTCGTTAAACGGCCGCGTCAAAAAGATTCGCGGCGCTTTGCCAACTGCCATGGCGGCCAGAGATTGCGGATGTAAAGGCATTTTTCTGCCTCGCGCCAACGCAGCTGAAGCCGCTGCCATTTCCGAAATCGAAATCATCCCGGTTGAAAGCTTGCTCGAAACCCTGGAGATCGCCCTTGAAAAACGGCCGCGACCAAGCCGCCCCGAAACTGTTTCACAAACTGAAGATCTAAGCGATGATGGACTCGACTTTGCCGATGTCCGCGGCCAAAACCAAGCTAAAAGAGCCCTGGAAATTGCCGCCGCCGGTAATCATAATCTGATTTTTGTCGGACCGCCCGGAAGCGGAAAAACCATGCTCGCCCGACGCCTGCCCTCAATCCTACCAACCTTGACCTTTGAAGAGTCGTTAGAGACCACCATTATTCACAGTGTCGCTGGCCTCATCGCTCCGGGCCAAGGCCTGATCAAAAATCGGCCCTTTCGCCAGCCCCACCACACAATTTCCGATGTGGCCCTAATCGGCGGCGGTTCCCAACCCCGTCCCGGCGAGGTCACCATGGCCCATAACGGCGTCCTTTTTCTCGATGAATTTCCCGAGTTTCGCCGTTCCGCTCTTGAAGTTTTGCGTCAACCCCTCGAAAGCCGCAATATAACAATCGCCAGAGCCCAGGCTCAAGCTGTTTTCCCGGCCGATTTTATTCTCATCACGGCCATGAACCCCTGCCCCTGCGGCCACTATGGCGACCCTTTTCATGAATGCATCTGCAGCGCCACCCAAATCCAACGCTATCGCCACAAAATTTCCGGCCCCCTGCTCGACCGCATCGACCTCCATATCGAGGTTCCTGCAGTCCCAACCACCGAACTTATCAACCCCAATAAAGCCCAAGCCGGAGAAAGTTCTAAAAATATCCGTAAAAGGGTGACAACCGCCCAAAAGATTCAACATCAACGCCTCAAAAATCATTCGCGCCGTAACAACGCCGCGTTAAGTGATCGGGATCTAAAAAAATTCTGCCGCCTTGATGAGGAGTGCCGCAATCTCTTACAATCAGCCATGAATCGGCTCGGCTTAAGTGCCAGGGCTTACAGCCGCATCTTAAAAGTCGCCCGCACCATTGCCGACCTTCAAGAGAGACCTGAAATCATCAACACCGACATCGCCGAAGCGATCCAGTTCCGTACCCTTGACCGCCGGCTCACATTCTAACCACGAAAGAACTATTATATTCAGCATGTTCTGGTTTCGAACTGTCTCGATGCAGGGGATACCCCAAGGGCACTTCCTTACTTCGTTCGGGCGCAGCCTCCAGACCGGGCTTTAGCCCGTGGCGGGCTGAGCCGTGTCCCCCTCGAAATGGACGAAGCAAAGTCCGCCGCTACCTGCTGTAACTTAACGCTTACAAGGAATTTCACCATGAGCAGTAACAACAATCCTTTCTCCCCCACCACCTTGGACCAAATCAATCTTAAAAATCGTTTCGTCCGTTCCGCCACCTGGGATGGTATGGGCTTTACCGACGGATCTTTCAGTCCGGCCCAGGTCGAACTTTACCGTAAATTAAGCGCCGGTGGCACCGGCCTTTTGACAACCGGCTATATTGCCGTCAACCCTCAAGGACGCCGCAACCCGGAGCAAAATCTACTCTCCAGCCGCAAAGATCAACAATCTTTTTCTAAGGTTGTTGAAGTTGCCAAAGCTCATGACACCGCCCTGCTGGCCCAACTTGTCCACTGCGGCGGCCTGGCCAGCTCCAGTTTAAGCCGCCAAGCATTGGTTGCCCCCAGCGCAACTAAACACCCCCTGTTCGAAGAAGAAGTGCCGCAAGCGCTAACAAAAAACGAAATTGAAACGATCATCACCAACTTTGGCGAAGCCGCAGCCCGAGCCCGGGAAGCGGGTTGCGATGGCGTCCAGATTCACGCCGCCCATGGCTATTTGATCAGCCAGTTTCTTTCGCCTTATAGCAATCAACGCACCGACGACTATGGCGGCAGCCGTGAAAACCGAGCCCGCATACTTCTCGAATGCTATAGTAAAATCAGGGAGTATGTCGGCAATGATTTCACGATCACCATTAAAATCAACGGCTCCGACTACCTTGAAGATGGTCTTGAATGTCAAGAGAGCTTGGCCGTAGCCCAAGAGTTAGCCGCGCTCGGCCTCAACGGCGTTGAGGTAAGCGGCGGCACCCAAGTTTCAAATCCCCTGACACCGGTACCGCAAGCGATCAAAGCCGGAGAGAACGAACTCCCTTTTGCCGCTGAGATCTACGCCTTTGCCGAAACTTTATCGATTCCGGTTGCTGCCGTCGGCGGCATTCGCTCACTGGAAACAGTTGAAACATTGCTCAACCAAGGGGTCTCTCTAATCTCCCTCTGCCGCCCCCTGATCCGCGAACCCAACCTCGTCAATCAATGGCAGGCTGGCCGCGAAGAACCGGCCACCTAAACCTCCCGCAACCGCTGCTTCATCCCCGCCTTTAAAGGCAAAGGCATCAAATGCCTGCAGAAAAAATAATCCGCAGCAAAAAAATGCAACCAGTCATTCTTAAGGATAGAGCAAAATGGACAAAAAATTATTAGCACCTTGCGGACTCTATTGCGGAGTCTGTGCTATTCACATTGCACATCGTGATAATAACCAGAAATTCAAGGAGAGATTAGTGGGACTTTACAAGGGAGAAGTTCCAGGCAAGGGTACTCTTCCTAACCATAAAGATCTTTCAACAGAAAAGATTCGTTGCAACGGGTGTTTCTCTGATGATCTGTTTATGCATTGCCAGCAGTGCGAGATCAGAGACTGCACGATAGAGAAAGGCTATAGCGGATGTCATGAATGTGATGAATTTCCATGTCACTATATAGAAAATTTTGCCATGACGGTTGGGAAAAAGGTGATTTTACGGGCTGTACCATATAGACGGAAAGTTGGCACTGAAAAATGGATTCAAGATGAAGAAGCCCGCTATTTCTGTCCTGAATGCGGCAACAAAGTTTTCCGAGGTGTTGTAAAATGCAATCAGTGTAAAGTAAAGTTGGATCTGGACTAGTGTTACGTCAAGGATGGAATGGCGAGATATTGCGCCGCAATTTTTTGTGCATGCTAGGCACGGCTTGATGAGCATAGTAGCGCTATGTGATTCAAGTCGTAACGACGCAGGCGCAAAAAAGGGCAAGCAAGATGCGCCGGTTTTGAGTTGACGTGACACTAGTACAACGTAAAATTTAAATCTTCGTATTTTATGAGATTCGTGATATTGTCACCTCCAAAACATAAAGGAGGATGACATGGCGCCACGTTACAGGGTAACGCTAACAAAA
>DAOWIX010000019.1 GCA_030640695.1 Deltaproteobacteria bacterium
ATTGGGACAGGCCAGAATGGGCTCATTTATCCGCCCCATATCGATATTAAGCACCGCTGCATAAACGGCATCATCATCAGCCCGTAAAAGTTGCGGTTCGGCAAGCCAGTCCCGCATTGCCCGAGCCCGACGTTTTAAGGTTTCAGCATCTCCGTAACCGCCAACCACAAGTTTATCGATTAGGGCGGCATTAGAGGTCAGAAACTCCTTAACCGGGGCCGTACCCAGTTGCACCGTACATGCTGCAGCGCTACGTTCGGCCGAAGCATCAGAGAGTTCAAAAGCCTGCTCACAGGTGAGTTCTTCAAGACCTTGAATTTCAAGAATGCGGCCCGCAAATACATTCTTTTTGCCCTCTTTAGCGACCGTCAGTAAACCTTCTTGAATTGCCTGTAAAGGAATTGCATTAACCAGATCACGCAGCGTAATCCCGGGCTGTAACTCACCAGAGAAACGAACCAGAACACTCTCCGGCATATCGAGCGGCATGAGACCTGAAACCGCTGCAAAAGCGACCAGACCGGAGCCTGCCGGAAAAGATATCCCAATCGGAAAGCGAGTATGCGAATCGGCCCCGGTACCTAAAGTATCCGGCAACAGTAGACGATTAAGCCACGAGTGAATTACACCATCGCCAGGCCCCAAAGAGACCCCGGAACGATCCCGGATAAACTCGGGAAGCTGACGATGCATCTTGACATCGACCGGCTGCGGGTAGGCTGCCGTATGACAGAACGACTGCATCACCAGATCGGCAGAAAAGTTTAAGGCTGCAAGTTCTTTAATCTCATCCCGAGTCATCGGCCCGGTCGTATCCTGACTGCCGACAGTCGTCACCATTGGTTCTACATACATTCCCGGCCGAACCCCTTCCCGACCACAGGCTCGGCCCACAATTTTCTGGGCCAGACTATAGCCTTCAACCGATGATTCGGGTTGCAACGGCCGCACAAATAGATCAGTTTCATCAAGTCCCAAAACCTGACGCGCCCGACCAGTCAATTCACGACCAATGAGCAAGGGGATTCTCCCACCAGCCCGATACTCGTCGGCCAGGGTGTTGGGCTGCAGATTAAAACGACTTACCACCTGACCCTCTTTCTCGATCTCTCCGGCATAAGGTCTTACAGTTATAAGGTCGCCGGTGTTAAGTTCTGCAACCGGGGCTTCCAGAGGAAGGGCTCCGGAATCTTCCGCCGTATTGAAAAATATCGGCGCAATAATACTGCCGATGATAACCCCGCCACCGCGCTTGTTAGGAACCCCGGACAGGTCACTTCCCAAGTGCCACTGCAAAGAGTTGATCGCTGACTTACGACTACTGCCGGTACCAACCACATCGCCAACATAGGCAATCTGGTGCCCCAAAGCACGTAATTTTTCGAGTTGCGCCAAAGGATTTTCAATCCGGGTTGCGAGCATCGCTTGCGCATGCAAAGGAATGTCACTACGACTGGAGGCTTCCGAAGCCGGAGAGAGATCATCAGTATTGGTCTCTCCCGGTACCTTAAAAACCATCAGCACCAACTCTTGAGGCAACTCTGGACGAGCCGTAAACCACTCAGCTTGAGCCCATGATTCAAGCAGTAATCGCGCCCCCTGGTGCCCTTTTTTAAACTCTTCAACAACCCATGCAAAGGCATCATAAACCAACAATGTATGCTTTAAGGCATGAATTGCGGCGGCCGCCACTTCGGGCCTTTTATCATCCATAGTTTCGAGTAGCGGCGTAAGATTGTAACCGCCACGCATAGTCCCTAACCACCCAACTGCGGTCAAGGCCGAGATCCCGACCTCAAGCGCCCGTCCACTGATCACCTCAGCCAAAAAATCAGCCTTGATTCCGGCCGCTTCGTCAACTCCAGGATTGACCCGTTCATGCAGCAGAAAAAGAAGATTTTGACGCTCCTCCCCCTGGCTCTGCGGCAGCCGTTCAATAACCGCCGAGACCTCTGCAACACTCAATGGCAAAGGCGGAATCCCCTGCTTCTGCCTAAGGTCAGCGGCTCTTTGATACTCTTCAATAATTTTCATGCTTTATCTACTCTCCTTAACATTATTTGATCTTCATCTCCACTTGGCGACCTTTTTCCGCCGCTGCCGGATCATCTTCTACAAGTTGCGGGTCGACTAAAAAGAGACGCTGGCTCTCAACCGGCCCTTTTTCACTTATGTACTCCATAACTTGATGCGCCCGATTACGAGCCAAAAGCGTCAGTTCATCGTCACTGACTTTAACAAACTCACGTAACAGACGTTCCTGCTCTGCAGGCTCTATCTTTTTGACCATCCGCACCAGATTTTTCTCTTTGGCAAAAGGTGCCGCCTTGTAGGCCTGCCAGAGATAACGTTCGAATTCATCAGCTTCTATAACCACCTCATCGGGTGACTGCAGATCCTTTTTCCGGCCCACCTCTTTCTTAAATTTTTGCGCCTGCAAAAGCTTTTTAAAGTGATCCTCATGCAGAGCCTGGCGATCACTAATCGTATCAGCCCGGCCGGCAATTTCAACTTTCAAACCAGGGCGGTCGTAGAGAACCTTGGCCAGCTTCTCTAATCGATTGTGGGCTATTTCATCAAGTTCCACCTGGCCGGCGGCAAAAGTTACCAGGTTAAGCTCTTCACCCCCGCCCGCGAGGGAACCAATCAAAGCGAAAGGCGAAGTAATCGCCTTAGTGATAAGATTGATAAAAACCTTGATAATAATCCCGCCCAGACTGAACTCGGGGTCACCCAGCTCACCGCTAACCGGCAAGTTAAGATGGATCTCACCCTGGCGGTCACGCAAAAGGGCGACCGCCAGTTTGAGCGGCAGGCTGAGAGCGTCAGGACTTTCAACCGAAGAGCCGAAATCGAACTGATCGAGAAAGATGGCATTGTTAGCCTTCAATTTCTGTTTCTCAACCTGGTAGTTCAAATCAAGAAATAGTTTGCCCTTGCCTATGGTATAACCAACAAATTTTCCGCTATATGGGGTCAGTGCCGTCATCCCGATACCCTGACCGTCAATCTTCAAATCGATATAAATATCTTCAGCCAGAGGATCAACAAAACCTGAAACTGATACCGGCGCCTGGCCGTTTAGCTGGCCGGAAAGTTTGACCTCAGCCGGTTTTTTACCCAGAGAAGAGAGACCTTCAACCTCACCTTCCAAACCACTTAAAGCCATCTTAAAGGAGGGCGACATGGAACGATCGATAAATGTCAAAGTGCTCTCTGAAAGCTCTATTTTTTTAAACTCCAGAGCCATGGCCGAGGGGTCCGTTGACGCTTCCCCTAAAGCTTCAACGGAATCATCTTCCGGCAAAGGCATAGGATCTTCCGGGACGGCGCCATCTTTACGCAGCATCATCTCAAAATTGCTGCGACCATCACTCTCTTTAACAAAATTGACCTGCAAACCTTTAGCGGCAAGCTTCTGCAAAGAGAAAGCCGACGGCTGATTGCTAAAAGAGATCCCGTCAAGGGTTAAGCTCCGTAAGCCTACAACATCTGCCGCTCGCCTGCCATCGACTGTTTTTAAATTCTCAACTGCGGCTTTACCGGAAAAAGATATATCGGTTCCAAGCGCGGCCTCTTGACGAAGAGAAAGATGTCCTTTCGTCGCCGCCTCACCTTTAACCAACACCAGATCAAGATGCTCCCCAAGATAGGGCTGAAAACTTTTTAGCGGAACCTGCTGCAAATCAACATCAAACTCGACCTGGGGTGGAACGAGTGAGAGAGGACCGTTGAGTAAGAGCCGTCCTCTTTCGGCCAGCCGTAAATCAAGCCGACAAGTTCCCGACTCCCCTTTACCGGATCCCAGCTCATCAATTGCGAGATTGATCTGATCGACCTTAATCTCGGCCTTTGCTGCCGGCACAAGATCCTTGAAAGTAACCTGAAAATCCCGCAAACGACCTTTATTCAGAAATAGATGCCAAGGTTCATTCGCTTTTGCAGTATCTGTAGCACCATCTTTTTGCGAACTCTTTTTCTCTGGTGATGGCGGCAGCAGATCTACTAGATTGATAACATTATCAGCCCGTCGAATAAGAGTTAAGCTCCCTTTTTGCCCTTCCAGAGAACCAATCACACATTCCTGTTTACTGACATCGATTTGGCTTTGCGCTAAATCCAACTGCGGCAGATCAAAGACCAGCTTGCCGTCAGGAGAGTTAATTTTAAGATCGGCAAGACCACACTCCAGCTCTTGCAGCTGCAGTCCGATCTCACCCTGAGCAGATTGGGAAAACAGAAGCTCCCCCGCAAACCGCAGACGGCCGTCCAGCTGTCCGGCAAAATAGTCCTGATAATAAGCCACATAGCGTGGCAAAGGCAGATTATCCAAAGCAAAGCGGGTCTTGATATTTACCGGATCAACCGAAAAATCTCCGTTTCCGATAAGGATTTCCCCGGCGTCACTTTGCAGCTTCAAAGCATAGCGGGTCAGATGATCCCGTTCCGTGCTGAAATTTTCAAGATCAATCTCGACCGGGGCCATACTAGCCGAAAAGAGCGGCGTCACGCGTTCGTCACGGAGATTGACAACACCCTTCTCCAGACGCAACCGGTCTAGTTTAAAAGTAAAGTTTGCAGCTTCCTCGGCTTCAGCTTTCACTTCCGGTCCGGATTTGGCTTGAGCGGAATTCTCAGCCGCAGCTGCAATCAGTTTCGGTAAGTAAAAGATCCCATCCGGTTTAAAAAGAAGATTGACCTCCGGTTTGCGGCAAACAATTTCACTAAGAAAAAGTTCTCCTTCGAGAAGGTTGCCCGGTCCGAAAGTCGCCGACAGTTCAGGCAGAAAAACAAAACGGTGATCCTTCTTCTCACCTTGGCCTCTGATCAGGAGATCATTTAAAACCGCAGTCCCGGAAAGGGTCAAACGGGGGGCCTCATTTTCCGGTTGGAGATAGACAAGGTCGAGACGGGTTGTCAAAGATCCATCGGCGACCGTAAAGTTGCGCCCGCTTGGCATATAGGAGAGATAATAGGGCAGGTCAAGTCCATCTATATTGATATGAAAACGGGTCTCCAGAGTTTTGGCAAAGGGCTTGGTCTGACCGACAACAACCAGCGGGCTACCGTTAACAACCAAAGCCAACGAGGGTTGGACTTGGGTCTCAACAAGATGGGGTAGGTTTGATATCTGAGGCAATCCGATAGTTATGTCATTAAGCCAATGAAATATATCCCGAGACTGATCGGTAAATTCAACAATCCCCCCAGCAATTTTAATATTATTGAGTGAAAAACGAACACCCTGCCCTTTTGCTTCCGAGTTTTCATTAGACACTGATGAGGCGGGCAACAGATCGGAAAAGTTATAACTTGCATCTTCATTTTTGACAATTTTGAGATAAGGCCCCTGAATATTGATCTTTTCCAACACCAGAGCTCTATTACTGAGCGAGAGGAAACCGGCACAGTCGGCGATCAGAGAGTCAATCTTCAGCAATGGAGTCCGATTTTGCCGACTCTGAACCACAAAACCATCAACCTGCAGACGCAAAGTGAAAGGATTAAAGCGCACCTGATCAATAAACACCGGTCGCTTTAAAAGTTCCGGTAGTCGTTTTTCAGCTTGGCTCTGAAGCAACCAGGGCAGCAAAAAGAAACCGCCCAATGCGTAAACAACAATTAAGAGGAGGGCAAACGAAGGCTTCCTCCAACCCTGCATAAACCTCTTTTTTGGCTTGTTCTGGTCACTCATCGGCTTTCTCTTTTCACACAGGCAAGGCCCCGGATACCAATCTTAAAAATTAACCGCAACGAACATCTTACACTACCGGATACAACTTTACAAGAGTTGAAGAGACCCCTTTCCAGGCCTTTGGTACTCATCAATTTCATTCTATCCAACTTAGCAATTAAGGGCTGACACAAATATAGGCTACCTTGAAAACGGGAACTTGAAAACGGGAAAAGGGTTAGCAAATAAATGCTAACCCCTTGATTTGCTGGCTGCTACCCTTTTAATGCGTTTGAGTTTGCTATAGCCTAAAAGGATAAGAGATAGTGATAATCGAAAATGCAGCTAAAATCAAAGTGCTCAAACAGCGGTGAGGTAACGCAGATTGGAAGAAAGGAGGAAAGCGGAGTCTGAGCCTTATTTTCCTTTCTATTTTCCTTTCGGTATTTCATGTCACGAAGTTCAACGAAGACGGCGTCGCCAATGTTTAAACCTTCTATAGTCTCATCCTTGTTATCGATTCTAAGTATTTCAGCCTCTGCGCTACTGGGAGGGGTGATTTTAGAAAGGCGCATTTTAATTACCGCACCGATGACGGAGGCTTTAACCATCATGCCTACCTCAAGATGATTAAGTGAAACGTTATCTCTCGATGTGCCGGGGGTAAATAGTGGTGGCTCCGGCTCAACCTGCACCTCGTCCCATTTCGGATATTTTACGCTTTTCATAATATGTTTCTCCTCATCAACAAAAGTCAATTTAAAAACAATGTGGAAAAGGGGTCCCCTATTTCTTCTCTATTGCCTTCCTATTTCCTCTCAAATAAATAAATCGCATCATCGTTCTGAGATTTATGCGCGGAGACCTATCAGAGGAAGAAATACTCTGGGAAGCTATACTCCAGACTCAGCCAGAGACTCTTTCCGGGCTCTTAGAACTTCTAACCGCAGCATTTCAATATTCTCGAATCCTGCACGAATGTCACCAGGGAGAAGAGGGGTGTTTATAACTTCATCATCAGGGATGCCTGCTTCTTCCATTATACGCTGTCTGTCACGCCTGGCTATTCGGGCTTCTTCGGCAACAATTTTAGTAAAAATGTACTCGTTAAGTTCTGCTGTTTTCATTGTTTTATCCTCTCCTATGATGTCAGCGTGAATACAAGAAAGACAACATAACACAACACCAGATAGCCATGCAAGATAAAAATATTATGGCTATTTATACTGATAAGGACGCAACCTTGATGAAGTTTACGGACGCTGAGATCAGCATTTTGAGCTGCTGTAAAACGCGTGACTTTGAGCGCTCCCGGTTTAATTCTGAATCGGACAGGTATTTTGCGCCCCCACCCCAGCCCAAAACAATTTCATCATTTATCCAGCAAAAAGTCTCACACAGAAAACAACCATGCACAGGTCATGTCACATCAGTCACGCGATTGACTTCACCTTTAAACAAGGCAAATAACCGTGGCGCATCAGTAGCCAATGGTTCCATTTTATCTGGATACAAATCAAAAGCATAAGCGTGGCTGAAAAAATGGCGAAAGGCCAAGAAGCGCTTCAAACTTTCGGCTAACCCTTGAGATATTATTTTTTGTTCAATA
>DAOWIX010000029.1 GCA_030640695.1 Deltaproteobacteria bacterium
ATTACGAATTACGAATTACGAATTATCTCGGGTGGGGTCATTGCTGGACAAAGGGCGGGTCGTAATATTTGCATAAATCTAAATTTTAATCCGCCGTTTGGCAAGCTTTGACCCCGTTTATGAGGGCGAAGCAAAGCAACATGACCTTCTCGAAGATCGAGAAGGTTTGGAGAGTAAGGAGAATTAAATGTCTGCAATACCAACAAAAATAAAAACTTGGCAGATGGTCAAGCCGGGTGATTTACAACTGGTGGAAGTCGATATGCCGCCGATCAGCGCCGGTGAAGTCTGTGTTAAAATTGCCGGCTGTGGTATCTGCCATACCGATCTTGGTTTCTTTTACGATGGCGTTCCGACGGTTTGCGAGCCCCCTCTGACCTTAGGCCATGAAATCAGCGGTACGGTCATCGGTGGTGATGCCGAGATGATTGGCAAAGAGGTAATTATTCCGGCTGTCATGCCCTGTAATGAGTGTCCTATCTGTAAGGCCGGGCGCGGCAATCGTTGTCTGAAGCAGAAGATGCCGGGCAACAGTATTGGCATGTATGGCGGGTTTTCCAGTCATATTGTAGTGCCGACCGCAGGCCTTTGTGTTATCGATAATCGGGGGACACGGCCTTTGTCGCACTATGCCGTTATCGCCGATGCCGGAACCACTCCCTACCAGGCTGCAATTCGGGCCGAACTCGACAAACCCTATTTTCCCGATGGTGATCTCGTGGTGGTGACCGGCGCCGGTGGCGGGGTTGGAACTTACATGGTTCAGATTGCTAAAGCCATGGGGGCTCGGGTTGTGATTGCAATTGATATTGATGATGAAAAACTCGAACGAGCTCTCAAATATGGGGCCGACCTGACGATCAATCCAATGGGTAAAACCAGTCGCGATGTTAAAGGCGAGATTAAGGCCTATTGTAAAGAGCAGGGTGTCCCGCACAACTACGGTTGGAAGATTTTTGAATGCTCCGGCAGCAAACCGGGACAGGCTTTGGCTCTCGATCTACTTTCATTTATCGGTAAACTCGTGGTGGTCGGTTATTCGATGGCCAAACATGAGTACATGATCTCGAAACTGATGGCTTTCGATGCCGAGATGATTGGAACTTGGGGTTGTCATCCGAAATACTATCCGCCGGTTCTCGAGATGGTGCAGAGTGGTAAGGTTGAGATCGACGCCTTCTTGGAAACCCGGCCGATGAGCACGATCAAAGAGTCTTTTGCCGAAGTTCACGCTAAACCGATCAGCCGCCGCATTGTCCTGATCCCTGATTTCGATTAGAGTTTATAAAAAAATTCATTTGTACTTTTTAAATTTTAGGAATCATAAATAATTCAAGTTAGGAAGGCAATGAAAAATGTTCAGATGCGAGGCGTCCAAAACCTAAGGAATGAGGCGTACATAAAGTACGCCGCAGTGACGAAGGTTGCCGGGCAACGAAGCAGGTGGATATTTTTCGAAGCCGTCAAAAGGAGAAAGAGATGTCTTTAGACTGGATACCAAGAGAGAATGAACCGAAAAATCACTACCTTTGGGAAGACGATCATTTTGGTGGGGAAGGCGATGCTCCCTGCACGATCTATGAAAAACGTCCGGTTATCGATCCCGACGGCAACGTTGTTGAAGGGCTCTACACCGGCTGGATTATTCTTAATAATCCGAAACAGTATAACTCCTACACAACTGAGATGGTTAAAGGTGTAATCGCCGGTTTTCAGCGGGCTTCCGCCGACCGTCAGGTGGTTGCAGCGGTCTTTACTGCAGTTGGGACCACTTCTTTTTGTACTGGTGGTAATACAAAAGAGTACGCCGAATATTACTCCAAACGGCCCCAGGAGTATGGCGACTATATGGATCTTTTCAATGGCATGGTCGATGCTATTTTAAATTGTAAGAAACCGACCATCTGCCGGATTAACGGTATGCGGGTTGCTGGGGGTCAGGAGATCGGCATGGCGACCGACCTTTCGATCTCTTCCGATCTGGCGATTTTAGGTCAGGCCGGGCCTAAGCATGGTTCCGCTCCGGATGGCGGATCGACCGATTTTCTGCCCTGGTATTTAGGCATTGAAGAGGCGATGTGGAATTGTGTCTCCTGCGAGATGTGGAGTGCTTACAAAATGAAGCGCTTAGGTCTGCTTACCAAGGTTGTGCCGGTCATCAAAGATGGCGAAAAATGGGTGCGTAACCCTCTGATCGAGACCGATAAATGGGTTGATGATGGCGAGATTGTCTATGGCGAATTCAAAACCGGAGCCGCAGCCAAAGAGGCCCGTAATTATGTCCGCTCAGCGACCATTGATCTGACAAAACTCGATGAAGCGGTTGACGAGATTATCTGGAAGTTTGCCAACCTGATGCCGCACTGTCTGGTGAAATCGGTCGATGGGATTCGCGCCAAGAAGAAATTCTTCTGGGATCAGGCGAAGTTGCCCAACCGCCATTGGCTTGCAGCCAATATGAATTACGAAGCCTATATGGGTTTTAACGCTTTCAATACGAAAAAGATTACCGGCCAGGATACGATCGATTTTATCAAGTATCGTCAGCTGGTAGGCGAAGGCCAGGAGATCGGCGAAGCCCTCTATGAGCAGGTTTTCGGTAAACCTCAGGAATAGTTTTATTAAACAGTGTAACTGTAGTTAGCCGAAGGGCGGGATGGATAGCATCCCGCCCTTTTTGTTTTGACATTGTTTTACGACTTGTGTACCTTCCACTGACCACTGACCACTGACCACTGACCACTGACCATTTAAGGATAACTTATGTCAAAATTGCTTTGTCTGATTGATACAAGCGCCCTGGTCTATCGTGCTTTTCATGCGATAAGGCCCTTAACGACCTCAACCGGTCAGCCGACCAATGCTTTGTTTGGTTTTTGTCAGATGCTGATGAAGGTGCTTGAAGATTGTCGACCGACCCATGTGGCGGCTGCCCTTGATCTCCCAGGAAAAACCTGGCGGCACCGGGTTTTTCCTGACTATAAAGCGCAGCGCCCACCGATGGCACCGGAATTGGCCGCACAATTTCCCTTTATTCCCAGACTCCTTGAGGCTTTCGGCCTGCCGGCGGTGGGAGTTGCAGGTTTTGAAGCTGATGATGTTATTGCGACGTTGACGCGACGAGGGCAAGAGTCTGGATGTGAGGTTCTGATTATCTCCGGCGATAAGGATCTTATGAGCCTGGTCGGTGACGGGGTCGCCATGCTGGATACCATGAAAAACAAACGTTACGATCTTGCCGCGGTGGCCGAGCGTCATGGTGTGACCGGTGAGCGGCTGCTTGATCTTTTAGCTCTGGCCGGGGATGCGTCGGACAATATCCCGGGGGTACCTGGAGTTGGGCCGAAAACGGCGCTTAAGTTGCTGGCTGAATTTGGTGATCTCGAGACCCTTTTGCAGGAGAGTGAACGGATTGAGCGCAAAAGCTGGCGCGAAAAAATGTTGCAATATAAAGATGAGGCCCAACTCTCCCGGCGTCTGGTGACCCTCTCTGATGATGTGGAGATTAGTTTTGGTTTGGACGACCTTTTATGTCGAGAACCGGATCGCTCAGCTTTAAGAGAACTTTTTACTGAGCTTGAATTTCATGCCCTAAATCGTAAACTGAGCCCCCAGCAGACGGTGACCCGGGATCGCTATCGCTTGATTGATACCCCGGAGAAGTTTGACGGGCTGCTTGAAGAGCTTGCCGGGGTGCAAGAGCTCGCTGTGGATACTGAGACTACATCAGTGGATCCGATGAGTGCTGAGCTGGTTGGTATTTCCCTGGCCTGGAATGAGAAAGATGCGGTTTACATTCCGGTCGGTCACGACGGTGATGTAACTCAGCTGGATAAAGAGATAGTTTTGGCCGGGTTGCGACCTCTGTTGGGCGATGACAAGGTCAAAAAATGGGGCCAGAATATCAAGTACGATGCCATAGTCATGAAACGGGCCGGTTTAGAGCTTGGTAGTTTAGACTTTGATTCGATGGTGGCATCCTACCTGGTTAATCCAACCCGGCATCGGCATGGGCTCGATGCTTTGGCGTTAGAACATTTAGGCCATACCCCGATTACTTTCAAAGAGGTGGTTGGTTCGGGTCGCAATCAGGTGACCATCGATAAGATTGCGCCGGAGAAAGTCTCCGATTATGCCTGCGAAGACGCTCAGTTAGCTTTTCTGCTCGCCAAGCTGTTGGCACCGAAACTGAAAGAGGACGACCTTGAGGAACTTTTTGCAAAGATAGAACGGCCTCTGATCGAAGTTTTGATGCGGGTCGAGATGAACGGGGTTTTTCTTAACGTTGAACTGCTCAAAAAGACTGCGGACGATTATGAGCAGCGCCTGCAAATTATGGCGGCCGAGGTTTATGAACTGGCCGGGGGTGAATTTAATATTAATTCACCTAAACAGTTGGCGGAGATTCTTTTCGAACGTCTGCAACTGCCGGTTTTGAAAAAGAGTAAAACCGGGCCTTCAACCGCTGTCAATGTTCTGGAACAATTATCTGAAAAACATCCTCTGCCGGCAAAAATCTTAGAGTATCGCTCTCTGTCCAAGCTCGTTTCAACCTATCTTGTGGCTCTGCCGCGGCTCGTCAATCGCCACACCGGACGGGTTCATACCTCCTACAATCAAGCCGTGACGGCAACCGGCCGCCTCTCCTCTTCCGACCCTAATCTACAGAATATCCCGATTCGTGGAATTGATGGTGCGGTTATCCGGCAGGCCTTTATTGGCACCGGTGAAAACCTGATCCTGGCGGCCGACTACTCACAGATCGAGTTGCGTATTCTGGCCCATTTTTCCGGTGACCCGGCTCTGGTCGATGCTTTTAGAAAAGGGGATGATATTCATACCCGCACGGCGGCCGAAGTTTTTCATGTTCTGCCGATGATGGTCAGTCCCGAGATGCGGCGTCAGGCCAAGGCGATCAACTTTGGTTTGATCTACGGTATGGGCGCTCATAAGTTGGCCCAAGAGCTTGATATTGACAGAAAAACCGCAAAGGCCTATATAGAGGGCTATTTTGCCGCTTACGCCGGGGTAAACAAATATTTTACCAAGGTTGTGGATGAGGCCAAACGTCTGGAGTATGTTACGACTCTCTTTAAACGGAGGCGCTATCTCCCGGAAATCAACAGTAATAATCATAACTTAAAGGAGATGGCCCGGCGCACGGCCTTAAACACCCCGATTCAAGGGACGGCGGCGGATCTGATCAAGTTGGCTATGGTGGTTATCGATCAACGTTTGCGGGAACGTAGGTTCAAAAGCAAGATGATCATGCAGGTTCACGATGAACTGGTTTTTGAAGTGCCTCCGGATGAAGTTGATGAGTTGACCCAGATGGTTCGCAAAGAGATGGCTGAAGTTCACCCTCTGAAAGTGCCGCTCGTGGTCGATATCGGGGTTGGTAAAAATTGGCTGGAGGCGCATTAAGTTAAATTTATGACTTCATTTCAGGACACCCTCGATTATCTTTACGGGCTTGAGCATTTCGGGATTAGTCTCGGACTCGAGAATATTGACGAACTTTGTAAATCCTGTGGCAACCCTCAGGAGAAGTTGTGCATCGTTCATGTTGCCGGCAGTAACGGCAAAGGTTCAAGTCTTGCTTTTTTGCGGCAGATGTTGCGCCGGCATGGGCTCACCGTCGGGGTCTACAGTTCACCCCATCTGCGCCATTTTTCCGAGCGTATTGTCATCAATGAGACCCCGATCAGTGAAGTCGAGATCGTCGCCTTAACTCGCGAACTTCGTCCCTTTCTTGAAAAGATTCCCCGTATCGTTACTTTCTTCGATTTTACCACCTGCATGGCTCTACTCTATTTTGCCCGGCAGGCTCCCGATATCGTACTGCTCGAAACCGGCCTTGGGGGACGTCTCGATGCCACCAATGTTGCTCGCAAACCCCTGCTCACCATGGTCACCAATATCGCTCTCGAACATGAGGAGTTTTTAGGCTCGACCCTGCTCGCTGTTGCTGCCGAAAAAGCTGGTATCCTGAAACCGGGGGTGCCTTTAGTTTCTGGAGTTAAACAGGAGAAGCTCCGTGAGTTTTTTGCTGAAAAGCAACGGGAAATGGCAGCGTCGAGCGATTTTCTGGGTCGAGATTTCCGTATCCGGCGCCACCGTGACGGTTCATTCTCCTACTTTGGGTCTGAATATCATTTCGCTGGTTTAAGGCTTGCCATGAGCGGTCGCCATCAGCAGGATAACGCGGCTTTGGCTTTGCGCGCCTTAGAGTATATTTCGTATGAAGGTCTTTTTGAGATTGATACGCAACTGGTGGCTGAAGCTCTGCTGCAGGTGCACTGGCCCGGTCGTTTGCAGAAGGTCGGTAGCGCTCCTGACATCTATCTTGATGGGGCTCATAATCCGCACGGGGTTCGCGCCTTGGAGCCGGAATTGCGGCGTCTGGCAGCCGACCGACGTCTGGTTTTAATCCTCGGAGTTATGAAGGATAAACGGATTAAGGAGATGGTGGCCCGACTCGTTCCTCTGGCGGATGAAGTAATTGTAACACAAGCCCCGTTAGATCGGGCCTGTTCTCCGGAACGTCTGGCCGAAGAGGTCAGGTCTCATTGCTCTAAGGTAACCGTGACTACTTCGGTGGCCGAGGCCTTTGCCTTGGCCCGGAGCCGGGCGCAGGTTGAAGATCTCATTTTTCTCACCGGCTCACTATATTGTGTCGGTGAAGCTTTTAATGTCTTGGATCTGCCGGTTATTTAGGATGATATTTCATGAAAATCACCGCAATTTACGGTAGCCCTCGGCGTAATGGCAATACTGCCAAACTTTTACAATCGGCGATTGATGGGGCTCGAAGTGCCGGGGCGGAAGTGACTGAAATCGTGCTGCGCGATCTTAAATTGCAGCCATGTCTTGAGATCTACGCTTGTCAGAAAGAGGGACGCTGTGCCATTAAAGACGATTTTCATGGTTTGGCGGAAACGCTGCTTTCAGCCCAAGCTACAATTTTGGCCTCACCGATCTTTTTCTATGCCGTCAGTGCCCATGTCAAGGCTATGATGGATCGTTGTCAGTCTTTGTGGGTGAAAAAATACTGGCTCGATAAAAAACCTCTGGGAAAGCTTGATAATCCCAAGCCCGGCCTTTTTCTGTCGGTTGGTGCGACGCAAGGGAAACGCCTGTTTGAAGGTGCGGAGATGAGCGTCAAATATTTTTTCGACACCTTTGATACTTCGCTCTGGCGGACTTTGGGTTATCGCGGTCTTGATGAGGCCGATGATATTCTTAAACACCCTCAATATCTGGCTCAAGCCCGTCAGGCCGGAGTTGATCTGGTGCTTTCACTTTAATTAGGAAAATATGCAAAGATTTAAGCGTGAAACCAATCCCATAATAGTTTTTTTTGTTAGCTTGTCACTGTTATTGTCAGCTATTTCAACTCCTGTTTTTGCCGCGGTTCCGAATTTGCCTGGAGCAACCGCTGCGGTTGCCGATAAGACCGTTGAGATTGAGGCTCATTATCTTTACTATGATAAGCAAGCCAACCTCTATCATGCTCAGGGTGATGTTGTGATTCGTCAGGAGGGGATGGAGCTGCAAGCTGACAAGGCGGTTCTCAATCAGGCTTTGAATGAATTTGAGGCCTGGGGTGACGTTCTCCTGCGTGACCGAACCGACTATCTGGCCTGCCGCTATCTCAAGTTTAACTATCACGACCAGATCGGTTCAATCAAAGATGGCCGAATTTTTATTAAAGAGAAAAATTACTACATCACCGGTGAAAATATTGAAAAACTGGGGCCCAATGAGTACGACGTCGAGAACGCGACCCTGACCACTTGTGATGCGGAACGGGCTGCCTGGTTGATTCGCTGTAAAAAGGTACATGTTAAAGAGGGTGGTTACGGAGTCGTAGACAATGCTGTCTTCGCCATCAAGAATGTGCCGGTACTCTATCTTCCCAAAGGTGTGTTTCCGGTTAATACCAAACGCCAGACCGGTTTTCTGTTGCCCGGTATCGGATACTCCGACAAAGATGGCGTAATTATTAAAAATGCTTTCTTCTGGGCTATTAATCGATCTCATGACCTGACCCTCTATCCTGAAATATATAGTGAGAGAGGGGTTAAATTCGGCGCCGAATACCGTTATGTTATTAATGAACAGGCACAAGGCGATATCAGTGCCTCCTTTATCAGTGACAAACTTGTTGATGATAATCCTCAAGATTATCCTTATGCCGATAAGGAGCGTTGGGCTTTCGGGGCTCACCACTTTCAGACTTTAGAGAGGGGCACGATTTTAAAGGCCGATGTCAACCTGGTCAGCGATAATGAGTATCTCGAAGATTTTCCGGACACTTTTTCGGGAGATTTTATCGATGAGCTCGGTAATTCAGACTATAAGACCGATACTTATCTACGTTCCCTGGCGGTCGCTTCCCACAGTTGGGAGCGATACAATGTTACCGGCGAAGGCCGTTATTATCAATCTCTGTTGCGCAAAAATGATGATGAAACTCTGCAACTACTGCCGGAAGTAGCAGTTGTCGCTCTCAATCAGCCGGTACCTGGGGCCGACTGGCTTTTTTGGCGTATGCAGGGGGTCTACTCTAATTTCTGGCGTAAGGATGGCGAACGAGGCCATCGTTTCGATCTTAATCCGCAGCTTTCGATGCCGCTAAAATTTGGGGCTTTAGAGGTTACTCCTTTCCTTGAACTTCGGGAAACCTATTATCAAACCAATAATTCGGATTACCGTAGTGACGGTAGCGAATCACGGGAAACTATGGCAGCGGGGGTTGAAATCAAAAGTGTTGCCGAACGGGTCTACTCTTGTGATTGGTTTGGCATGGATCGTCTGCTCCACACCCTGGAACCGACAGTGGGCTACCGCTATGTCCCCGATGTTGACCA
>DAOWIX010000133.1 GCA_030640695.1 Deltaproteobacteria bacterium
ACCTTGTCTCCGCTCCAGGTTGATGCAACTCCGATCGGCATATACTCGATAAAACGGACATGCAGAGGATATTTCAGGGTCAAGGCTGCAAAGTCAAGTAACTCATCATCGTTGACTCCGCGCATGACCACGACATTAGCCTTAACCGGACTAAAACCGACCGCCAGTGCGGCCTCAATTCCGGCCCGAACCCGATCAAAATAGTCACGCCCGGTAATCTCTTTAAATCTTTTACGATCAAGGGTATCAAGACTTATATTTATGCGTCGCAAACCGGCATCCCTCAGAGGATCGGCAAGTTTTTCCAGGAGCACGCCATTGGTTGTCAAACTGATGTCATTAATTCCGGAAACAGCTTTGATCCGGGCAATCAGTGAATCTATATGGCGACGCACCAAGGGCTCACCACCGGTCAACCTGACCTTATCAACCCCTAAAGTTGCCAACACCCTAACCAGTCGAACAATCTCTTCATAACTCAAGATCCGGGCCCGACTATGGGGGGAAAAGACCGGAGCCAAACAGTAACTGCAACGTAAATTACAACGGTCGGTCACCGATATCCGGACATAACTTACCCGTCGATTACAACCATCCTGTAAGGCTGGCTTAAACATAAAAAAAACCTTTGACTGCAATCATTCCAACAACTCAAATAAGAAAAGGGTTATGGCGAATCATAGTCTGTTCACGATCTGGGCCGACGGAAACCAGCATCGCCTTAATACCAATCTTCTCTTCAATATAGGAAACATATTTTTTTGCATTTTCGGGCAGCATCTCGTAATCAAGAATCCCTGAAATATCTTCACTCCAACCCTCAAACTCAACCAGAACCGGCTCACATTCAGCAAGGTCTTCAATCGATGAAGGAAAATAGTCGATTACTTCGCCCCGCAGGCGATAGGCTTCACACACCTTAATGGTTTTAAGCCCAGACAAAACATCAAGCTTGGTCAAGGCAATACTATCTAAACCATTAAGAAGAACGGCATAGCGCAAGGCCACCATATCAAGCCATCCGCAACGCCGCAGACGACCGGTGGTGGTTCCGACTTCGCCGCCACAGACACTTAAATGTTCACCGACCTGATCATCAAGTTCAACCGGAAAAGGACCACTACCAACCCGAGTGGTATAGGCTTTGACGACCCCGATAACTTCATTAATCGAAGTCACGCCAACTCCGGATGATGCACATGCATTGGCGGCCATGGTCGAAGATGAGGTCACAAAAGGATAGGTACCGTGATCGATATCAAGGAGGGTACCCTGGGCTCCTTCAAAAAGTATTGATTCACCTTTTTCGAGATAGTTTGCCATCGCATACGGAACTTTCTTAATTGCCGGACGCACAATTGCGGCCGCCTCTTTAAGCTCATCGAGAACCAGCTCTAAAGAGACGGGTTCTTCACCGTAAATCTTCTCCAGCAAAAGATTGTGTTGTTCGAGCAGAACTTCGAGGCGCCCGCGCAAGACTTCTTGCGGGGCCAGAAGGTCGCCCAATCTTAAACCCCAGCGGGCCATCTTGCTTTCATAGGCTGGCCCAATACCGCGCCCGGTAGTGCCGATTTTGGCTTCTCCGCGCTGGCGTTCCCGGGCCTGGTCAAGGCGGCGATGGCTTTCGAGGATCAAATGGGCTTCATCACTCAAAACTAACTGGGAGAGAATATCCCGACCACTTTGGGCCTTTAAAATTTCAATCTCTTCAAGCAGAATTTTCAGATCGACGACCACGCCGCTACCAATCACACAGGTTTTTCCGGGCCGCATGATGCCGGAGGGAATCAGATGCAAAGCGTAACGCTGCCCTTCAATCACCAAGGTATGCCCAGCATTGTTACCACCCTGGAAACGGACCACAACCTCAGCCCACTCAGTCAGAAGATCGACAATTTTACCTTTGCCCTCATCCCCCCACTGGGTTCCGATGAGCACTACATTTGCCATAATTAAATCCTTAAATTAAAGGTAGATTTCTTTGACAGAAACTATATTCGGCAAGACTGCCAGACCACTGACGACTGCCGCCTCGATAGAGCCATCGATCTGCACTAAAGAGAGAGACATTCCACCAACCCCTTCACGACCAAACTGCATACGCCCTATATTAATTTTATTTTCCCCCAGATATGAGCCGATCGAACCGATCACCCCGGGTCTATCATGGGCATAGATAACCAGCAGATGACCGTCGGGAATCGCTTCAAGTTCAAACTGGTTGATCTTGACAATCCGAGGTTCGGTCTTACCAAAAAGAGCACCGGAGATCGAATATTCATCGCTGCCGTTTTTACCTATCAGAGAAATCATACTGGAAAAGTTTCCGGCCTCTTCGGATTTGGCTTCAACCAGCGAAATCCCACGCTCCTTAGCAATGGAAGGGGCATTGACAAAATTCACCAGATCGCCAACCATCGGCGTCAGCAACCCCTTAAGAAGTGACGTCGTAATCGGCTCCGTATCATGATCGGTCACCTTACCTTTATACTCAATACGAACCTCGCTTAATCCGCAGTTGTTATCGCTGCAGAGCTGGGTGTAAAAACGCCCCATCTTCTCCGCCAAGGTGAGGTAAGGACCAGTCACTTTCAGTACTTCAGCACTGACACCGGGAACGTTAAGGGCATTAACAATAGTACCATCACTTAGATAATCGGCAATCTGTTCGGCAATAGCCACGGCAACATTGACCTGTGCCTCATCGGTCGATGCCCCTAAATGGGGCGTACAGATGAAATTATCGAGAGTGAACAGAGGATGGTCCGCAGCCGGAGGCTCCTCCTCAAAAACATCAAAAGCGGCGCCGCTCACCTGGCCATCCCGCAAAGCTTCATAGAGATCGTCCTCTTTAATAATACCGCCCCGAGCACAGTTTATAATACGAACACTATCCTTCATCAGGGCAAAACTCTCCCGGTTGATCATATGACGGGTATCTTTGGTCATCGGCGTATGAACCGAGATATAATCAGCCCGGCGAAAAAGGTCTTCCAGGGAAACCAGTTCGATATCCATATTGGCGGCCCGCTCTTCCGAAATGAAGGGATCAAATGCAATAACCTTCATTTTCAACCCTTGCGCCCGATCCGCGACAATGGCTCCGATATTGCCAAGCCCAACGACGCCCAAAGTTTTATTAAAGAGCTCTTTTCCCATAAAACGGCTCTTTTCCCACTTGCCACTCTTCATCGAAGAGGTCGCCTGCGGAATATTACGACTTAAGGCCAGCATCATTGATACTGTATGTTCGGCGGTAGTTATGGTATTGCCTTTCGGCGTATTCATAACCACGACACCACGCACCGTCGCCGCCGGGATGTCGACATTATCAACCCCGATTCCAGCCCGGCCAACGACCTTCAGACGCCCGGCCGCAGCAATCACCTCGGCCGTAACCTTGGTTGCACTACGAATCGCCAAACCATCGTACTCACCAATTACCGCAAGTAACTCCTCGGGCGACATACCAACCTTGACATCAACATCAACATCATCATAATCGGCAAACACATCAATCCCTTTCGAGGACATCTTATCACTTACTAAAACTTTAAATTTACTCAATTTTAAACCTCTGAACCAAAAAATAATTCAACCGCTAAGTTATTAAATGTTAGCAACTTACAAAAGAACAAAAGTAAGCGCTCAAAGGAACAAGAAAAGCCACTCCCTATAATTAAAGTAGTATACAGCTGTCAAGCCTAAACTGACAACTAAGAGAAAATTGTTTTTATCAAGTGCAAACGGCTAAAGTGATTTTATATGCATTTTTCATTATTTTCTGATATAGTGCCCAAGCAAAAAAATCAATCATTCTCCCTGCACATTTTTCAATTTAGAAAAAGGAAACCGTTATGCAACCAGAAAAAAAACCTCTACGTCCCCACTTCTCTTCCGGTCCATGCGCAAAACGTCCCGGTTACGATGTCAGTAAACTACAGATAGAGACTCTCGGCCGCTCCCACCGCAGCGCTCTGGGCAAAAAAGCCTTGCGTGACGCCATCGAGCAAACCAAAGCTATCCTGCAAATTCCCGCCGATTACAAAGTGGGTATCGTACCAGCTTCCGATACCGGTGCCATGGAGATGGCGATGTGGTCCATGCTGGGTGAGCGTGCCGTTGATGTTTTCGCCTGGGAATCCTTCGGTAGCGGCTGGCTGTCCGATATTAAAAATCAGCTGAAACTTGACGTTACCGCCTATACTGCAGATTATGGTCAGCTGCCGGATTTAAGCCAAGCCGACCCCAAAAAGGACATCGTCTTTACCTGGAACGGCACCACCTCCGGCGTCAAGGTTCCCGATGGTGACTGGATCAGCGATTCTCGTGAAGGTCTGACTTTATGCGATGCAACCTCAGCTGTTTTCGCCATGCCGATGGCCTGGGAGAAACTGGACGTAACCACATTCAGCTGGCAGAAAGTCCTTGGCGGTGAAGGCGGCCATGGGGTGCTTGTCTTAAGCCCGCGTGCGGTCGCCCGCCTTGAATCCTATACCCCAAGCTGGCCGATGCCCAAAATTTTCCGGATGACCAAAAACGGCAAGCTGATTGACGGCATTTTTACCGGTGCCACCATTAACACCCCTTCCATGCTTGCCGTGGCCGACTATCTTGATGCCTTAAACTGGTTCAAGGAGATCGGCGGATTGCAAGCTTCCATCAAAAAAAGTGAAGGGAACCTGGCTGTAATCAGTAAGTTCGTTGCCGCCAACGAGTGGATCAACTTCCTGGCCAAAGAAGAAAAGGAGCGTTCAAATACCAGTGTCTGCCTGATTCTTGATCTGGAAGCCGACAAGGTAAAAGCACTGATCAAACTACTTGCCGATGAGAATGTAGCTCTGGATATCGGTGCTTACCGCGATGCCCCTTCAGGTCTGCGTATCTGGTGTGGTGCAACCGTAAAAAAGAGCGACCTTGAAGCACTGATGCCCTGGCTTGAGTGGGCCTACAATCAGGTTAAATAAAAACTCACCAAGTATAATGCAACTCATCTTTCTGACTTGTTGCAAAGACCTGATCTTACAACAAGTCGGAAAGATGAAAAAATCAATCATATTAAAAAACTAAAACTTATGGGCGTCTCTAATGTTTCAGCCTCACTTAATAAAGGTACTCTCCCATAAATCTTTAAATTCCACTGAATATTTTCGCGCCAATGAAGAGGAGTTGATTATTAAAAGGTTCTCGCGATTCCACTTTTCGGCTGAAGCAGTCCAGTTGTAAGAGCCTGTAGCTACAAATTTATCATCAACAATCATGAATTTATGGTGCATAAGACCGTAACTCTTTTTCCGATACTTGCTTTTTTTGCTTTTCCTGACTTTTTTGGGCAAGCCCCGCGCATAACGCACGTCAATCCCCCGCCGGCGCAGATAAAAACCTTTTGAATAATCACTCTCATTATTACCATCAATTACCACCTGGATATGAACCCCGCGTTTATGGGCTCGCAAAATAGCCGCAGCCAGAGGCCGGCTGGTAAAAAAATAGAGGGCTGCCCGAATATCCTGACGGGCACCATCGAGAAGCTCTTCCAAAGCCGCTTCAGCCCCCCCTTGAGGACTGAAATAGACCTCAGTCGGTGCCGCTGCCAACGGCCCTGAGGAACAGATAAAAAAACCTATAAACGCTACCAAGAGAGCGGTTTTACGAAAAAGACAGAATACTTTCACAATTCTCCTAACGCGGGCATTACCCGAAACCAGAGATAGAATTTTTTTTATGAACCACAGAGGAGACACCATAAAGTTGCAGCAAACGACGACAAACTTTGCTTCGCCCTCATGAACGGGGTCAAAGCTGGGGCGCTAACGCACCTTGCACCAGCAATGGCCCCGATCCTGGCAGTTCGCGAGCAGCACCGGAATAGTTAACCATGAAGTACATGAAGAGAGTATCATGGTTCATGTGATTTGTCCAAAAAAGTATTTAGCCACATGTTTATCGGCGACATAAAGAACGTAATTTTTTTAGATGAGGTACAGAAACTCTCTCTTTCCCGTAGCGCAGTCGCAGATAAAGAGAGGCGACTTCACCGGCCCTTTGAGCTTCCTCGGGCCGAGCCCGAGCCAAGCGTTGAGCATAGGCGGTCGGGGTTTCAGATAGCTTTCGCGGCTGACCGCGCCGGGCCCAGCGGCGACAATAGTATCGGTAAAAGCGGACTTCCGGTGGTACTTTTTCAAGGCCGACAATTTTGAGGATCACAAAACCTAAAATGAGGGCCATAAATGGCAGGCCGATGAGGGTGGCAATCCACATATTCAACTTGAGCAATCCGAAACGACCGAGCAGGAGGTTTTGCAGCTTCGGCCCATAACCCAAGACCCAATAATTCCAGTAAAACTCAGCCAAATCCCGATACTGCCCAAGTTTTCGCAACCAGTCAACTCCGGCCCCTTCCCGTAGTGTGAAAAAGTTATCGCTCTCGGGAAAAGCGGCGGCGATACCAAATTCAACCCGTTCCGGAGCCACAGCGGCAGTTGGATCAACGCGCACCCAGCCCTTATCTTTAATATGCACTTCGACCCAGGCATGGGCGCTGTACTGGCGAACCACCAGATAGCCGCCCAGAGGATGAATTTCACCTCCGAGATAACCCGCCACAACCCGGGTCGGCAGACCAGCGGCCCGCAAGAGAAAAGCTGCGGCTCCAGCATAATGTTCACAAAAACCGGCCCGGCTCTGAAAAAGAAATCCATCAACCGGCCCGCTAGCGCGCGGAGCGGGAGGTTCGAGGGTATAACGAAAAGGAGCTTGCCGAAAAAGCTCCAGAAGTCGGTTGACCAACGCCTCGTCACCAAGCCCTAAAGCAGCCCAGGAACGGCCCAGTTCGAAACTGCGAGGGTTGCGCCTAACGGCAGTTTGGGTAACCATACTTAATGACGCTTCCGGCAAATCCTTTTCCAACCATTGAAAGGTTTCCGCCGTCGCCATCCGGTAGCGATAAATCTTATGCAGCGGTCGCTCAAGCAGAACCTCACGGGCCGCCGATAAAGAGGTATTGGGAGGCGGTGAAAAAGGGGGATCGAGGGCCAGTAGCCAAGGTTGATGATGAGCTTCCAAAGTCACCGTATAGGGCTGCAAAGGAGTTGAGTGTGAAAGGGCAGGCCTTGAACCGGTTGCTAAATCTTTGCTACGGCGCCAGGTCCGACCATCAAACAAAGAAAATACCGGGCCCCGCCAGTAGAGTTTTTCAGGTTCCGGCAGCAGTCCATCAAATTCAGCCCGCAAGGCGACCTTGGATGAGCGCACCAAACGACTGATAGAGCCCATTTCAAGCTCCTCTGGAAGCCCGGTAACCGCCACCCTGCGCTCTTCGGGAAAACTCCACAAAGGGCCCGGGAGCCTGGGAAAAAGCAGAAAGAGAACCAGGGCCACCGGCACCGAGGCGCTTAAAAGAATCAGGGCGGGGGTCATAATCCGCGAGGAGAAAAACGATTCCTCACCCTCTTCGAGAGCGGTGAAAGCTGAAGTGATCAGAAAAACTGCAAAGAACATCCAGAGAGCTGCCGCAATCTCCTGATACGAGAAAAAGTAAGCGGCAACCAGAAAATAGGAGAGCAACAAAAGATGGCGGGCATTTTTTGGCTGTTCGATCTCCAGAGGTTTAAGAGCCGCCATCAAGACCAGCAAAGCACTACCCGAACTGCGGCCGGCGGGAAAACCAAAAGTAACGAAAAAACCAAGCAAAGCGATTAGAAAAAGTAGATATTTGAGAAAACGGTGCAGCCTTGGAAAACCGACAAAAGAGCGGCCCCAGCCCAAGCCTAGGGCTATAACCGTAAAAACAGCAAACCACCACGGCAAAACCAGCAGATGCGGCAACAAAACTGTGCTTAAAGCAGTCATCAACCAGCGCCGTGCAAGTGGGGTCAACGTTTCCATCAAAAAACTCTTTTAAGTAAAGCCAAATCTTTACACGGTTTTTTACTGCCCACTGCCGACTGCAGACTGCCCACTACCAAAAAGCGCCAACGCCTTCAGTATCTGATGACGATGTTGCGGGCCACAACCGGGAGCAATCTCTAAACCGGGCAGGCGCAAGCCATAATCATAGGAGCCGGACTCGGCTTCCAGAACCCAACGACAAAGGCGCGAGAGTCGGGCTTCAACCCCCGATTCTCCGAGTTGCCACCAATCCAGAATCAGACGGCCAGCGCTATTTCCATGAAATTCCCGGGCCTGCAGTTCGCCGCCCCGAGCCAGTGCCCGCCAGTCAAGACGCCCCGGTGAATCCCCAATCCGATAAGGTCGCAAACCGACAAAATCATCATTGCCTAAAACCTGGGATTGACCAAAAATAGATTTTTCACCACCATCTTGGGCTCTTAAGGGGAGAGGTACACCGATTTTTGCCGGTTGCGGATAGACGAGAATCTTTTGCGACAGGTGAAAAACCGTCCAGACATAAAAGAGACCCAGCGGCCAAGCGCTTCCCAGGCGTATTGGTGACGGCGAAAACCAACCCCGCTGACCGGCAATTTCAGTAAGAGAGATATTGACATCGCTCAACCCTTTAAGCTGGCAGCGAAACTGTAGTTCAATTTCGTCATACCAACCGCACTTGAGGGCTGAACGCATCCGGGCCTGCGGATTTTTAAGACGCAGCCTGAACGTAGCCCGATCACCGACAAAAACAGGAGCTACAGAGCCCGGTTCAATTACCAGACCGGAAAGATTGGCATGGGTCAACCAGATCGCATTTATCCCGACCCCGATCAGAAGGAAGACCAGAACAAAAGCCATACTGCTGCCATAATTTGCGGCCCCGGCCAGAATCAGGAGGAGCACCAGAGCAAAGAGCAGTCCAGAGCGGGTCGGGACAATATAGAGTCGTCTCTGCGAAAGTCGGCAAGCTGAACCAATCTCAGGCCGCCGCCGTGCCAGCCAAGCATCAAAACGCTGACGCCAGGAGAACTTAACTCTTGCACCCGCCTTCATGGCAAGGGCACGGAGGCCAGAAGCTGTTTGAGCAGTGGGGCCGAGGCTGAGCCATCCGCAGTTTCCAGACGATGCGCGGCAACTGCAGAAAAAACCGCTTGCAGATCTTCAGGCCGCACAAAATCAACCCCGTCGAGCCAAGCCCAGGCTCGAGCTGCCGCTAACAGAGCAAGTCCGGCCCGGGGCGACAAGCCTCGCTGAAAGGTACCACATTCACGACTACTTTTAAGAAGTTCCTGAAGATAATCAAGCAGAGGCCCGGCAACATGGAGGCGGGCCGCCTGCTGCCGACATTGAGACAAACTCGTGCTATTAAGTCGGGGAAGCAGATCTTTAAGTAACAGACGACGGTCACCACCGGCCAAAAGATCACGTTCTGCCTTCGGGTCAGGATAACCCAGCTCTAACCGCATAAGAAAGCGGTCGAGCTGGGATTCTGGTAAGGGATAGGTACCAATCTGGTGCGCCGGATTTTGCGTCGCAATCACAAAAAAAGGTTCCGGTAAATCATAAGTCTGCCCGTCAACTGTAACCCGATGCTCTTCTAAAGCTTCCAGTAACGCACTCTGGGTTCTGGGGGTTGCCCGATTGACCTCGTCAGCCAGAACCAGTTGGGCAAAGAGAGGACCGGGACGAAAAGTAAAAAGCTCTTTTTGACGCTCATAAACCACAGCCCCGATAATATCGGCCGGCAAGAGATCACTGGTAAACTGAAGCCGCTGAAAAGTCAGGCCACAAACCTTTGCCAGGGCTTGTACCAGAACTGTTTTACCAACCCCGGGTAGATCCTCAATCAACAGATGGCCACCAGCCAGCAAAGCCGCAAAAGCAAGCCGCACCTGCTTCTTTTTGCCCAGCACAACCCCATTTACGGCCTGCATAGCCTCGCTAAAATCTTTTCGTAATTCAGTCACCCGACGCCCTCATGCATAACTATAAACTCCTCTTCTTTTTTTGAGTTTTTTCGAACTAAGGACTCACTTAAAATGTTTACTGTCGATCCAACATTGTTAACTTTATACTTGCTTAGTCAATTAAGTATACGCTAAACAAGGGGATGTCAACACTCTGAACAACTGGAGAAAATAATGAAACGACATTTAATCTTTAAACTTCTACTCCCGCTGGCTCTCCTGGTGAGCTTTCTGTTGTTCACCCTCCCCGGTTTTGCTCATAAATACCAATCAGATAAGGCTAACCGACCCGAAGGGTCAACTTTTCAAACACATTCAATCATCCAGCTTACCAAGCCCGAGATAGCTTACCTCGAAAAGAAAAAACAGATCACAATTTGTATTGACCCCGACTGGATGCCGCTGGAGAAGATCGAAAACGGTCGCCATATCGGCATGACCTCTGAATATATCTCAATTTTAGAGCATGCTATCGGTATTCCGATCGTCATGGTACCAACCCGCAACTGGACAGAATCCATCACCTTCGCCAAAGCCCGCAAATGTGATCTCTTTTCCCTGGCAATGCCGACGCCGGAACGCCGCACCTACATGAATTTCACGGAGCCCTATCTGAGTATCCCACTGGTTATGGCAGCAAAAACCGAAACCCCTTTTTTGGATGATATTTCGGTGATTACCAACAAAAAGATCGGCATCGTCAAGGGCTACGCCTTTAACGAGATCTTGCGTAAACGTTTTCCGAAAATGCAGATTGTCGATGTGGCCTCGGTTTCCGCAGGCCTGCAACAGGTGGTTGAGGGGCAACTGTTCGGTTTTGTCGATACCCTGGCAACCGTCAGTTACAAGATTCAGAGAAATTTTGTCGGCGAACTCAAAGTCGCCGGCAAATTTGACGAACGCTGGGAGCTGGGCATCGCCGCCCGCAACGATGAGCCCTTACTGGTCGACATTTTTGACAAGGCGATCGCCTCTATCGACCCTGCCGCCCATCAGCAGATTCTCAACAACTGGATTGCCGTACGCTTTGACCAAAAGCCGGACTACAGACACCTCCTGCAGATTTTGCTATTGGTCTGTGTCGGCATCGCCATCCTTCTCTACCGCAACCACACTCTGGCTAAATACAACAAAAAACTTGAGCGTCAGAACCTGGAGATAACCAGACAATCGGAAAAGTTAAAAGAGACCGAGCAAAAGCTCCTCTTTACCCAGCATGCCATCGACAACTGCGCCTTCCCTATTGTCTGGGCCCAAAACGACCCTGAGCCGGAAAAAACCCGCATCATCCACGCCAACCAGGCCGCCGCCGCCCTGCTCGGCTACTCTATTAATGAACTTCAGCAGCTCTCAACCAAAGACCTTGATAACAGTTGCTCTCGCCAAGTATGGCAGCAGACGCTGAAAAAGATGCAGTCATCATCCGCCTTCACCCTGACCTCCTCTTACCGCTGCAAAGACGGCACCTTGCTGCCGGTCAAGATCTACCTCAACTATTTTGAGTATGACAATAAAGCTTACCATTTCGCTTTTTTTCAGGATATCAGCCACCAGCAGGAGATGGAGGCAAAACTCAACCGCTCCATGAAGATGGAGGCGGTCGGCCTGATGGCGGGCGGGGTTGCCCATGACCTCAACAATATCCTCTCCGGCATCATCAGCTACCCGGAACTTATTTTAATGAAACTACCGCCTGAGAGCGACCTGCGCAGACCGGTGGAAGCGATACTCAATTCCGGCAAAAGGGCGGCCGAGGTGGTCACCGACATGCTGACCGTAACCCGCGGTATCGCCGCCACCAGAGAGGTGATCGGAGTTAATAACTTAATCGGCTCTATACTCGATTCACCAGAATTTGAAGTTCTGAATAAAGGCTGCGATCAGATTACGATTACAACCTCTCTGGATCCCAACCTGCTCGCCATAGATTGTTCTCCAACACACCTGCGCAAATGCCTCTTAAATCTTCTGATTAACGCTTTTGAGGCGATTAAAGAGCAGGGAACCATCTCGATCACAACCGGCAACCATTATATCGAAGAATCTCTTCTTGAAAACAATTTTCTTAACCGCGGAGAATATATTAAAATCCTCATCAGCGACACCGGTTCCGGGATTTCAGCAGATGACATAACCCATATTTTTGAACCCTTTTACAGTAAAAAAATCATGGGTCGCAGCGGCACCGGCCTCGGCCTGACCGTGGTCTGGAACACCATTCACGACCACAAAGGTGATATTATAGTAGAAAGCGATGAGCGGGGAACAGCCTTTACCATCTACCTGCCAGCCACCAGAGAGAGTATCAAAGGTGAAGAGCGGGAGCAGGAGTACACTGCAGCAACCCTCAAAAAGCTCCATGGCAGCCAAGAAAAGATTCTGATTGTCGATGATGAAAAGATCCAACGAGAAATTGCTGCACAGCTTTTGAACTCACTGGGTTACCTAACCCAAACCGCCGGTTCGGGTGAAGAAGGCATTGAACTTCTCTCACAAAACCCGGTTGATCTGGTGCTCCTCGATATGATTATGGATCCCGGCATCAATGGCCGCCAGACCTATACCCGCATGATCGAGATCAGACCGAACTTAAAGGCCGTTATTGCCAGCGGTTTTTCAGAAAACGACGAAGTCCAGAGGGCGCTAGCCTCAGGACCCTCAACTTTTATCAAAAAGCCCTACACCATCACTCAACTCGGTGCGGCTGTACAAGAGCTCCTCAAAGGCTAAGGGCAAAACTTATAATCTTGTCTGCACTAAGTTTTTTTCATGGCAGATTACAAATGCTGCCCCAACCACTGCGTAAAGGCCGCCAAGGGCATGGCCCCGGACTGCCGCGCAACTTCACGACCGTCCCGAAAGAGGATATGAGTGGGCATTCCTTTGACGGCAAAACGTCGAATCAGAGCCGCCTCTTCCTCGCTCTCCACCTGAACTAAACGCGCCTGATATTGCAACTGAGCCGCTGCGTTTTCATAAACCGGCCGAAAGTTGCGGCAGTGCCCACACCATGAAGCCCAGAAATTAACCACTACCGGAAGACCATTTTTATTGATAAAGTTATCAAAAGTTGCCGCCGTAAGGTCAACCACTTGCCCAGACAACAGCGGGGCTTGGCACTTACCGCAACGAGGGCCCTCTTCTAGTCTTGCTTTAGGGGCACGGTTCAGCCCCTGACAGTGGGAACAGACCAGCTCGATATTTTCAGACATTTATCTTCTCCTTAAATTTCCCGACAGCCGGGATTAACAACTTTAATTTCACACACCCCAAACCATGACTCGACTGCGACATACAACCCGCATAATCAGTATTATCCTGCTCCTCGGACTCGGCCTGGGATACGCCGTTCGGTTACTACTTCCCGGCTTCATCGAGACCCGGATTCTGCCACGCCTTGCCAGAGAGGCGGGCTTACCCTTGCTTGTTTGCCGCATCAACCATTTGGGTTTTACGAAAACCAGTGCCGGCCCCTTAACCCTGGGAGCGGGAATCGACCCGGCTGTAACAGTTGAACGAATAAGCCTACTTTACAACCCCACCTCAATACAAAAAGGGGAGCTGGAAAAGGTTGTTCTAAGCGGGGTTAGCATAAAAACAGTTTTCAGTAAAGGAACTCTGAGCATCCCTGGCCTGGACGAGGCCCTTGACAAGAACTCTCGGGACAAAAACACCGGGAACGAGACTGACAAAAGATCAACTTCAGCATCCAGACTGCCGGTTCCACCTTTTACTGAACTGCTAATAGAGAGATCCGTCATAATTGCCAAAGCGGGCGGAAGCGAGTATCGGATACCTTTCTCTCTACAATTGAAAAAAACCGCCTCCCTGAAACCTGAGACCTTTAACCTACACGGCACCCTGGAGATTCGGCCCCGGAGCTCACCGGTCACACTCCAGTTTACGACAAACCTTGATGAAAAAACGAAAGTTCATTTAAATCTGCAAGCTGACAAGGTTGATCTACTCAATTTCGCGGACATCTTGCAGATGCTTCTGGGTCTCGAACTGAAAGGCCAGATTGGACTCAGCGCCGAGGCCGATTTAGCCCTCACCCCCCTGTCCCTCGAAAATCTTAACGCCAAAATTGTGTGGCACAATGGACATCTAAGTTATAACGACTTTCGCATAAGGGCTGCTCGAAACCCAGACCCCCGAGAGCCGAAAAGGCCGAGCCCAGATAGCCAAAAGCCAAAACCGGAAAAGGAAGCTTGCGTTCTGACTTTGCAAAAAAACGACCCCCCCGACCCATGGCAACTAAAAATCAACCAACTCTATCTCGATGCCCCTTTTACCCCGACACTCTCCAACATTGAGCTCTCGATAAGAACTGCTGCGGAGAACATCTCCCTCCAAGGGCAGTGGGAAACCCGGCTGACTGAGCTTCGTCACGGCCTCTTCACATTGATCAACCCCTTTCAAAAAAAATGGAACTTTACGGCCAAACTCAAACCACAGGGAGCCTGGCAAGCCGTCCTTAAGAGCCCGGCAGACAACACCGCTTGGGAGATACAACAAGGCGATTTAACGATTAGCGGACGCTCTCCGGCAGTCTCTATCAACGCTTCCGGCTTGGGAAAAAAAGGAGAGGTTAAGTGGCTGACTCTCATCAAAAAACCGACCTTAAAGAACGACAGCGGCCAATTCAGCTCTCCTGCCATAAAAGCTGATGGTCATATCGCCATAGAACCCTCTGACAAAGGCCTCGAGATTGTCGCATCAACCCTTATTGAGCTCACTAAGGCCCATATTAAGCAGCAAAATTTTGAGTTTGAGTTACCTGAGTTATTAGTGCAGGGAGAAGTTCGAAAAAAAGAGTCCGCTCCCCCCACAATGAGTGCCGAGCTGCAATTTAAAAATGGCGCTTTGCAGGCCTCTGATTATGGTCTTAAAGTTCTGGGCATAACTGGAACTCTTCCCTGGGACTGGCCCGCGCATGAACCTGCTGCGGGACGCAAAGGAAAACTTGATTGCCGGAAGATATTTTGGCAAAAGCTCGATCTGGGGGACTTTGCCGCATCTTTTGAGCAACAGGGTGAAAAAGTTCTTTTTCAGGGGCGTTATGACAGTGCCCTGGTTAAAGGACTGAGTATGGTTACAGACGGTCAATGCGGACTCAACCAAAAAGGAGACCTGCAAGCCACTGCAGACTTTGATATAGCCGCCTACAAACCGAAAACCCCGATCAACCTGGGCGCTTTCAGCAACTCTGCCAGCGGCAATATTATCGATGGCACCTTCAGCGCAAGCGGGGCACTCTCATGCGATACCCGAGGCGTTAATGGTTCTGCTACAGCGGTTGTCGAAGAGGCCCTTTTCCGCAACGACGAAAAAAATCTTCTCATAAGCGGCATCAACTGCCGCCTACATCTCCCCGAACTACCCTCCCTTCGTAGCGCCCCTAACCAAACCTTAAATTTTGACCGCCTTGCGGCGGGAAATATCAGCTCCCCGGGTGGTACCTTCACCTTCCAGATCGAATCGAATGAAACTCTGCTGTTGGAGAAAGGCCAGCTCTTCTGGTGCGGTGGCAACATTGAGACTCAAGCGCTACGAATCTCCCCGGCAGTTGACCACTATCAAGCCACCCTCTACTGCGACCGCCTGCAACTGGCCAAACTACTCGAACAGCTGGGCCAGGTCGAAGCTCAGGGCAGCGGTTCAGTCAACGGCCGCATCCCGGTCTCCTGGGAAAAGGGAAAAATCACCTTTGACGATGGTTTTCTCTACTCAACCCCGGGCCAGGGTGGTACGATTAAGATCAGTGATGGAGAAATTCTAACCACCGGCCTACCAACCTCAACTCCGCAGTTTGCCCAGCTCGATCTGGCTCGCGAGGCCCTTAAGGATTATCAGTACCAGTGGACCAAGATGAACCTCAATTCTGAAGCTGAAGAGCTTATCTTAAACCTGCAGTTTGATGGCAAACCCAATCGACCTCTACCTTTTGTCTATAAAGAAGAGCTCGGTGGTTTTGCTCGGGTATCAGCAAAGAGTCCCGGATCACACTTTCAGGGCATCAACCTGGATATCAATTTACGCCTTCCTTTAAACCGGATTTTACAGTATAAAGATCTCTCAACTATGTTTGAGTAAAAATCTGCTTAAACACTTTTTACGAGTTCATCAAAGGAGATATCTCGTGCCCAGACTACTTTTGCTGATTCTGGTGATGCTCATAATGGCGACTGCCTGCAACACCAAACATGAGGTTCAGGTGGCACCAGTAGAGGTCAAACCGATTCACATCACCATTGATGTCAACATCAAGGTCGATCGGGCGCTGGAGGACTTTTTCGGCGACCTCGATGAAGCGGCTGAAACCAGCGGCGAAGTCCAGACACCACCCGCTGCAACAACCAGATAAAAAATCACATCAGAGAGGCAAAGACCATGAAAATCAGACAATTTAAAACCATAATTTGGCTCCTGACCATACTTTCCCTGATTTCTATAATAGTTGCAAGCGGTGCTCTCGCTGGCTCACTCAAAGAAAAAATGAAGGCCCGTCAACCCAAAATCATAGCTTTAAAAGCGAAAGGATTAATCGGCGAGAACAACCTCGGATACCTTGAGTATAGAGGTGCAAAAGAGCCCCGTAAAGAGCTTGTGAAGGCGGATAACCAGGATCGCGAATCGGTTTATAGGGCCATCGCCCGACAACAGAAGACGACCGCCGAAAACGTCGGTCGGCGGCGCGCTGCCCAGATCGCCGAAAGAGCCCCGTCCGGAACCTGGTTACAGAATATCCAGGGTGAGTGGTACAGAAAATGATTACTAAAAAAGCGGCCGTAAACAGACAACCGCTTTTTGCGTTTCCCCTTCAGTTTCAGCTTGATAGAGAAACTTTTAGCCTTGGTTCACAACTTTCACACAACTCTATTCACAGGCTCTCCACAACCTCTGTGGGCAACCATTAAAAAATCTTTATTTTCCGCAAGATAGCCGCCACAAGCAATATAAACCTCTAGAATCATTACAACTTAACCAGAGTGACACTTATCAACACACCTCTCCATTTAGCTTTTCTTTAACAATTACGGGAGATTAAGAAACATTTTCCACAAAGTTTTCAACAGCCGCAAACTTATCCTAACCGATCTTTGGCCTTCTGCCATAATATTTCCTGCTCTTCGAGCCCTAGCTTCGCAATCTCAGAACCGTCGGCAAGGGCTATATCTTCCATAAAGCGAAAGCGTCGCTCAAATTTTTCATTGGCCCGATGCAGCACCCGTCCCGGTTCAAAACCGCTCACCCGAACCAGGTTTATGGCAACAAAAAGTAGGTCTCCAAGCTCCTCTTCGAGGCGCTCCCCGCCGACCTCAAGAACCTCTTCAACCTCATTTAATTCTTCCCTCATTTTGGGCATGACAGCCGCCGGAGAAGGCCAGTCAAAACCCACTTTTGCCGCCTTTTTTCCGAAAGCCAAAGCCTTTAGAAGGGGCGGTAATGAAACTGGAACACTATCAAGTAAAGAGGCATACGCTTTGCCTTCGACATCCCGTTTGATCTGCTCCCAATTGGCCTTGACCTGGAGACTTGAGATCTTATTTTCCGGTTGTGCGAAAACATGAGGGTGGCGGCGGATGAGTTTAGCTTTAATCTGCTCCAAAACATGCTCTAAAGTAAAACGTTCATCATCTTCAGCCAGACAACTGAAAAAGAGCAGATGAAAAAAAAGATCACCCAACTCTTCAGCCATGGCCGGACTCTCATCATCTTCAAGAGCATCAACAAATTCATAGACCTCTTCTAAAAATTGGTTTTTCATCGAAGAAAAATCCTGCTCCCGATCCCAGGGACAGCCCTCTTTTGAGCGCAATTTACAAACAACCTGCCAGAGTTTGCCAAATTCTTCCTGAACTTTCTCAGGTGACGACTTAAGTTGACTTTTCATCATTATTCCCTTATTGCCTGATCCGGCTGAACCGAAACCAATACCGGTTCTTCAGCTCAACCCTGAACCTTATACTGTAAAAGACTATGGATCTTCACGGAAATCTCAGCGGCCTCAAGCCGCGTCAGCAAAAACAGCTATCTCAACTTTACCGCCGCCGCTGCCTGCCGGAACAGGTTATCAGCCCGGAACTGGCTCGTCATCTGACCCTGCTGAGTGCCGACACGGGTCGGCAACTGGGCCTGCTTATCGACCGTAGCGGCCGTATCGAGATGGTTCTTATCGGCGACAGCCAATCGATCGAGATTCCCTCTCTACACCGCTATCGTCTGGGTCGTGGTCGTTTGCGGGGGCTACGCTGCATTCATACCAGTTTCGGCCCCGAAGGCTTGAACCGGGAGGATATTACCGACCTTACCATGCTCCGCCTTGACCTGATGGCTGTCATTAAACTCGATAGCGCTGGTCTTCCGGAAAATATAGAAGTCGCCCACCTTCTACCATCAAGCGAGAAAAATAACTCCCTTACTCTACCGGCAACCCCACTTGACAAACTTGACATACACTGCCTTGAGCTCTTTCACTCTCTAGAAAGTTCGGCCGTCACTCAATTCTCTCATGAAACCCAAGATGATGAGAGACAAAAAGCAATTATCGTCAGCGTCGGGCCGAACGCCTCCAAGACTCTGGATCAATCAATCGCCGAGATGACGGAACTGGCCCAGGCCGCCAAGATCACTGTCGTTGACAGCTTTACCCAGCAACGCAAGCTCAACCCACATACGGCTGTCGGTTCCGGAAAACTGAAAGAGATCATCATCTCCTCGATGGATCAGGATGTCGACCTCCTGATCTTCGACCATGACTTAAGCCCAACCCAAGTCAACAATCTCTCCCGGCAAACCGAACTTAAAGTGATCGACCGAACCCTGTTGATCTTAGACATCTTTGCCCGCCGAGCTTTAAGCCGGGAAGGAAAACTTAAAGTTGAACTAGCTCAACTCAAATACCGCCTGCCCCGGATTTCTGATAAAACCACGGCACTTTCCCGCCTGACCGGAGGCATAGGTAGCCGGGGACCGGGTGAGACCACTTTGGAGATTGACCGGAGACGGATTCGGGAGAGGATTTCAAAACTCGAAAAAAGATTAAAAAAAATGGCCCAGAGCCGGACCATTGCAAGAGCAAAACGGAAAAAAAACCAGCTCCCGCTGGTCTCAATTGTAGGCTACACCAACGCTGGCAAATCAACCCTGCTCAACTCTCTAACCCAGAGCCAGGTCTTTACCGAAGACCTCCCTTTTGCCACTCTGGATCCAACCACCAGACGCTTACGTCTGCCCAGAGAGCAGGAGATCATCATTACTGACACCGTCGGATTTATTAAAAATCTGCCCAAAGACCTGCTTGATGCCTTTCGCACTACCCTGGAGGAGCTGGCCGAAGCCGATCTTCTGCTCCATGTCGTAGACAGTAACAATAGCGAACTCGAAGAGCAGATCGAGACCGTCAACCAGCTTCTTGAAGAGCTTGGTCTCTCGCAGATACCGACTCTGGTGGTCGCCAACAAGATTGATCTGGTACCCGCTGAAATCGTTCAATGGCTCAAAAAGCGCTATCAGGCGATAGCGCTTTCAGCTCGTCGAAAAGAGAGCCTGGCCCCACTGCTGGATGAGATCATCAAAGCTTTAAACAAAAGCTCCCCAAACCGACCCCTCAGCCTGCACCGACCGGCGACGAAGCTTCCTTCTCAAGAACCCGCTCAAGATAAGTGCGGGTCTCCTGAAGAAGATCTGCAAAAATCTTTTTCACCGGTTCCACCGAAGTGATATCGGCAAAACGCTTCCCGGTAAAGAAGAGACCACGCTCATAGTCACCGTCTCGCGCCCGCCGCAAAGCCTCCAGGATACAGAACTGATGGCCGCACTTTTTCAGACAGCCGTCACAGCTTTGGGGCCGGATAGATTTGTCACCGGTCAGATATTTCTCGACCAGCGGAGTAAGTATGGCATTGGCCGGCAAACCCACCGGTGACATGATACGAACCAGATCAGAAGCCTTGGCATTGACCAACAGATCCTTAAAATTTTTATGAACGGTGCACTCATCACTTAAGAGAAAACGGGTTCCCAGCTGAACTCCGGCAGCCCCTAGTTCAAGCTGCTGAGCGATATCGCGACCATTAACAAAACCACCGGCAGCGATTACGGGGATTGAGACCGCCTCACAGATGGCTGGCAAAAGATCGACGGTTTTCTCCTCGGTTCCGAGATGGCCGCCGGCATCGCAACCTTCGACAATGACGGCGGCAGCTCCCAGGCGTTCGGCCAAGCGCGCTACTTTTGCTGAAGCAACCATAATTATAACCGGGGTTTTCCACTCTCTACAGATCGTAAAAACATCGCGGGAAAAGCCGGCTCCGGCAATCACAACATCAACCTTCTCTTTCAGGGAGACGATCACGGATTCCTTGAAATTTTGGGCCGCAACCATAATATTCAAACCCAAAAGCCCTTTAGTAGCAGCCCGCGCTTCCCGCATCTGTAAACGGAGAGCATCCATACTCAGACCAGTACCGCCAATCACTCCAATACCACCCTCTTCGGCCACGGACACGGCCAGCTCAGAGGTCGAGACACTAACCGCCATGCCCCCCTGGATAATCGGTTGATCAGCGATCACCTGCCCTATTTTAAGTGACGGGATCTTCACGATAAATTTTCCTTTACTTTTTTAAGCAAAAACTATTAAACACATAAATCCGACATAGCCGGAACCCAACAGGCGTCAGATAAACCCTGATACACCCGGTAAATACAAAAAAATTACCCTTATTTAATTCCGGTCTATAGTGCCTTTCTATCCTATAAGTAAAGTTAAAAATACCTAACCAGCTGATTTAAACTATGACTCATCCAGACATCTACTCAGACATCAAAAACCTGGCCCCGCAAATTGCCTATTTTTCCATGGAGATCGGCCTACGGGTTGATCTCCCCACCTACAGCGGTGGCCTCGGCGTCCTCGCTGGCGACACCATCAAAGCCGCTGCCGATCACGAACTTCCATATGTAGCGGTCACTCTGCTCTACCGGGAAGGCTATTTCAGGCAACATTTAAGCGCAAATGGAGAGCAAAGCGAAAAGCCGGTCAAGTGGAATCCCAAAGAGCTGCTGATCGAACTTGATGAGATTACCATCACGGTTGAAATTGGTGCCGAGCCGATTGCCCTGCGTCCCTGGCTCTACATCGTTGAGGGCTGCGACAAAGGCCAGGTACCGGTCTTTTTCTTAGACAGCGACCTGCCGGAAAACAGCCCTGAAGCACGACAGCTGACAGCCCGGCTCTATGGTGGCGATCAACGCTATCGCCTCTCCCAGGAAATTATTCTTGGCATCGGGGGCCTGCGCCTGCTTCACACTCTCAAACTACATGACATTCTCAATTATCATCTCAATGAGGGTCATGCCGCACTACTCACTTTAGAGCTGCTTAAACGTTACAAGCGCGACATCGAAGAGATTTGGGATCCAGATCAAGTCTGGGATTATGAACGGGTTCGCCACCACTGTGTCTTTACAACTCATACCCCGGTTCCGGCCGGACATGACCGCTTTGATTATGGGTTGGTTGAGGAACTACTGGGAACCTACATACCACTTACAGTACTGAAAAGGTTTGCCGGCCCCCATGATCTCAACCTGACCACCCTGGCCCTTAATCTCTGCCGCCACACCAATGCCGTTTCAAAATGCCATCGTGACGTTAGCGCCCTGATGTTTCCCAACCACCATATCAAAGCCGTTACCAACGGCGTCCATTCGGCGAGTTGGACCAATGAGGAGTTTCAAAAGCTCTACGACCACTACCTGCCGGGCTGGCGCCGGGACAACTTTTTGTTGCGTAATGCCATGGCCATCCCTGGCGATGAACTCTTTGCGGCCCACCAGAGCGCCAAACAGCGACTCCTGCAACATGTCAAGAAAAAAACCGGCACCATCCTCGATCCCAACATCTTGACTATCGGCTTCGCCCGCCGGGCGACCCCCTACAAACGGGCGACCCTGCTCTTTTCTCAACCCGAAAGGCTACGCCACATAACCCAATATTACGGGCCCTTACAATTAATTCTGGCCGGCAAGGCGCATCCTCAAGACGAACCCGGCAAACAGCTGATCAAGGATATTTTTGCGGCCCGGGAACAACTCAGCGACCTGATCAAAATCGTCTATCTTGAAAATTACGACATGGAACTCGGTAAATTAATTACCGGCG